>CP144173.1 GCA_039636865.1 Dermatophilaceae bacterium Sec6.4 | reverse complement strand
CGAGTAATAGTCAAATCCTGTGGATGGGCGTGTCACGCGACGTGTTGATCACCGCCTGATTCGTGGTCGCTGGGTCGTTCGATCAGGATGCCGTTTTTGAAGGTGGCGCCGGCTCGGACGAGGGCGACGAGGTGGGGTGCGTTGACTGCTCGCCATCTGGTTTGGGCGGACTGGATGAGCTTGAAGGCCATCGCGACCCCCGCGGCCCTCGAGCCGGGTCCTTTCGTCACCCGTTGGCGCAACCGGACGGTCGCGAAAGTTGATTCGATGGGGTTGGTGGTGCGTAGGTGGACCCAATGCTCGGCCGGATAGTCATAGAACGCGAGCAACACGTCCAGATCATCGGTGATCTTCGCGGCAGCCTTGGGCCATTTCGTGCCGTACTCCTTCGCGAACGACCTGGCCGCGGCCTGGGCGTGCGTCTTGTCCTCGGCGTTCCAAATTTCGGCCAGTGCGGCTTTCGCGCCCGGCTGAGCGGACTCCGGCAGGCAATTTAGGACGTTGGCGATCTTGTGGAACCAGCACCGCTGCTCACGTGTTTCGGGGAACACCTCGCGCACAGCAGCCCAGAACCCCAACGCCCCATCGCCTGCTGCCAGGACCGGGGCGGCCATCCCGCGGCGTTTACACGAGCGCAGCAGGTCCGCCCAGGACTCGGTCGATTCGCGGTGCCCGTCCTCCAACGCGATCAACTCTTTGGTCCCATCAGCGCGGACCCCAATCATCACCAACAGGCACACCTTGTCCTGGGCCAGGCGAACTTTGAGGTGGATCCCGTCCACCCACATGTACACGTAGTCGGTGCCGGACAGGGACCGCTTGGTGAACGCGTCCGCCTCGCCTTGCCACGCGGTCGTTAACCGGGTGATCGTTGCCGGTGACAGGCCATGGCTACTGCCTAGAAACTGCTCCAACGCCGGAGCGAAATCATTCGACGACAGACCGTGTAGGTACAACAACGGCAGCACTTCAGCGACCTGCGGGGACTTACGCGCCCACGCGGGCAGGATCGCTGAGGCGAACCGGGCCCGCGCCCCAGTGCCCTCCTGAATCCTCTTGTCGTTGACCCGAGGTGCCCGGACCGGCACCGCGCCCGCCGCAGTGCTCACCTCCCGCGGCTCGTGGAACCCGTTACGCACCACCAACCGGTGACCATCAACGTCGAGCTGGTCCGCGAACGCGTCGATATACGCGGCGACCTCACCCTGCAACGCTGCCGCAAGCATCTGCCGGGCACCATCACGCACAATCTGATCCAGCAACGACCCGCCCTCAACCACGGCGATCTTTTCGTTACTGTCCTCGCTGGACCCGCGGTTCTCCTGAGCTACCTTGAGCATGGGCGTACCTTCCCGAGCCGGCGCGCCAACGCCGACCCCGATCAGAACTTGCATGGGCTTCAGATCTTGCTCGGGAGGTACGCCCTCTTCACGTCACCTCGCCGAACTCCATCCACAGGTTCTGATCATTACTCGTTCTTGCCTGTCGGTGGCTGCGTACCAGCGCGGAGGCAGAGTTGTTCGTGGCAAATGGCACGCTCGGTCTAGAAACTGGCCTTGGTGGCTCGAACGCTCTCGTGGGGTGGGGTTTAGACGCCGCCGCTGACGTAGAGGGTTTGGCCAGTCACGTAGGTCATAGCCGCGTAGTCAATGATCGCGGCGGCGATCTCGTCTTCGGTCGAGATGCGGCCCATGGGAATGCCGTCTTTCATCCGCTCGAGGACAGCGTCAGGGACTGCTTTGAGCATGTCGGTGTCAGTTGCGCCGGGTGCGAGAGCGTTGATTCGGATGCCTCGTTTTGCACCTTCGCGGGATGCTGACCGTATGAAGCCTTCGAGGCCTGCCTTGCTAGCGGTGTAGTTCGCCTGCGCGCTTTGGCCGACCTTGGCGCCGGTTGAGGAGAGCAGCACCACGGATCCCTTGCGGGCTCGCCACATACTGCGCCACGCGCATCGCACGACGTTGATAGGTCCGATCAGGTTCGTCTCGATCACATCTCTGAGATCCTCGTCGGACATGCGAAGTAGGAAGCTATCGCGCGTGATGCCCGATGCGACGACCAAGACATCGAGGGCTCCGTGCGCTGCTATCGCGGCGTCATGCGCGGCCGCGATACTCGAGGTGTTGGTGATGTCTGCTTCGAGATCCAACACCCCGTCTGGCACTGACCCACCTGGCCGGCGGGTACCTGCGACGTGATGCCCCAGCTCCTGGTATCGACGCGCCGTGGCGCGGCCGATCCCGCGACTTGCACCGAATACGAGGACAGAGAGGGGATCAGCCATACACGGCACTCTATTGGCGTGCCAGGTTCACCCATAGGATCGTGCATACGGGCGATGAGGGGATACAGCAGGTGCCTACAAGGATCAATGTTGATAACCAGTGGGTGCTTACCGACGCACACGGAATGCTGCTGGCAGTCGGGGACGAGCCATATAAGGCAGTGAGTCCGCAGCAGGTCTTGGATGCGAAGGCGCGTCGGCTTCTGCTGCCAGCTATCGACGAGGCCATCTTGCGGGGTACGCCCGTCGAACGAGACGACGGGCCACTCATCGTCAAGGCTGTTCCAATCACCACGGTGAAGACGGGATCTCTCACCGCCGTGCACGGCATCTACTACGACAAGTCTCAGGAAGAGGCGACTCCACCACTGGTGGGTTGCTGGGAATGGGAGCTGGATCGTGTCCACTCGGACCGAACGATCCACATCTTCTGGGACGAAAAAATGTTCGAGTTATACGAGCTAGACCGTAGTGACCCCGAGTTTGCTGATCTGGTTAACGGGAAGACAGCAATGCCGCAGTGGCTCAACCACCTCATTGGCTTTGAGCATCGGGCAGAGATGTACACCTACCTCGAGCAGTGGATCGACAACCCGACGTTCACGGTTCCGATTTTTCGATACCGAATCATGACGGGTCGGGGCGAAGCAGTTCCGTCAACGAAGCACCTGCGATTTGCTGGCGAGGGCGGAGCAGATGGTGACGATCGGTGGCTTCGGGGGATCACCCATGAGGCACCAGAGGGTGAGGGCCACGTCATTCCAGATTTCGTGGAGGTCCACTCCGAAGATCTGTTGCGCGCCGCCTTCGATCTAACTGATGCGGCGCTGGCAGCGATCGATACGCGCACATGGTCGCTGTACATGTGGTCGCGCGCCCAGTGGGGCAAGGCACGTTTGGCCGACCCCGGAAACGGGTCGTTACTCAACATGTTGGACTTGGCCGACCTTGGGAAAGTGCAGCAGTACCTCACGTCGTCTGCCCGGGAGCCAAGGATCGCTGATGCTCCCATCGTGGTGCGTTTCAAGACAGAGAGCGGCACATATGAGCCGTATCTGTTGCGCGCGAGTGGCGTCGATGCTGGCACGGTTAAAGGACGCTTCGTGCTGTGCCGGCTAACACCCGGCTAGTTCCCGCTGGTCGGGCCGCGGAACATCGGCATGCTAGGTTTTTGCCTCATAGCCCCTCGTGCCGGTCGGCGCAGGCGGAGTCACTGAACAGCCCACATTGCGTGGTCCTTCATCACCCGTCACCGAGGAGGCCTTCTTATTTCCAGCACGTTGACCACAGTTGAGGTGGGCCGCGGGGTCCACTTCGTGCATGGCCCTGCTTCCAACTGGGTAATCCTGGCCGAGGGCGGTGAGGTCTCCCTAATCGATTGCGGTTATCCCGGCGACTGGCTCGCCGTAAAAGAATCCTTGGCCTGCATTGGCTACTCCCCAGCGGACGTCGGCTGGTTGTTCATCACGCACGCTCACGCTGACCACATCGGCTCTGCGGAGCGACTTCGCCGTGATTACGGCACGAAAGTGCTTGCTTGCACCGCAGAAGCCGCCCACGCTCGTCGTCTGGTACTCAACCAGGTGACCCGCGAGGAGGTGACCGTCTATGCCGCTGATCCTTTGGTGCGGACATGGATGGAGCATGCGATCGCGCTCGGCGGGCTCGAAGATGTAGCGGTTGCTGCCGTTACTGAGATCGCTGAAGGTGTTCCGGGGCCGGGGCCCCTGGCCCCAGTCCCGCATGTTGTGCCAGGGCACACGCCTGGGCACACCGTCTTCGAGATTCGCGCTGCAGGAGCTTTGGTGACTGGGGATGCGTTGATCAGCGGGCACCCCACCAGTGCGCAGCAGGGTCCCCAAATGCTTCATCCGATGTTTCACACCGACCTAGCTCGAGCCCGGCAAAGCCTGCGGTCCCTCGCAGCGATAGATGCACATGTCCTACTGCCTGGCCATGGTGACCCCTTGTTTATGAGGCCAGCGACGGCTGTGCGCGCGGTCCTCGATGAGGCCAGACCTGTTCCAAATGCCCACGAACCAGCCAGAGGGTGACGAGGTTCGATGACCAACAGCAATGTGACGTCTCCTCGTGATTGCCCTATGCAGACTGCGTCCACCACAGTCGGGCACGTATCGAAGGTTCTGCGGGAGTGGATGGAATCCGCTGCTGTTCCTGCTGAAGTACGTCCATACGTGCTTGCAGAGCTGGTGAACCGTCAGTCTTGCTGCGCGGCTAACGCATCGGCATCGTGAGTGATGGCATCAATGACCGCTTGTTGCTCTTCGTGGGTCATTGAGCGGAAGCGCAGAACAGCCTCCACGACCCGGTCGTTCTGTGCAGAGGGGACATCAAGTGCCCTACGGATCGCCTGCCGCACAGCAGGATCGGTGAAGTAGAGCAGAGGCTTGCCTAGTACTTCGGCCAGGTTCGCCATAAGCATGGTGGTCGGGGCCGCGTTTCGCCCCTTGCACAGCTGACGGAAGTGAACTGACGAGAGCGGTGTGCCGAGGTTCGTCACTTCGACGGCTATGCGGTCGTTGGTCCAGTTGCCGTCGGGATCAGCTTTACGGAGATCGTCGGTGGCTTCCTCGAGCGCGGCGCTAAGCCCAGGGATGTCGCGAGACACCACAATTGCCCTCCGTCGACGTCCCAGTACGACGTGGGGAGCCAAACCCCGCGTCTCGGTTAGGCCCCAACCGTAGGGGTTGGCCTTGTCCGCTGCCATCTCAGGTCTACCTCTCACCATCATTCACAGTGCGACTTTTATAAGCACGGTGTTTGCACTAAACCTGCAAAGTGATATTTAATCATCACACACAAGGTGTCAGCGGCCGCAGAGCAGCTGAGGGGAGAGTCATCGTGACGCAGGGATTGTTCGATCCGTCGCGGGTGCCGGTGTATCCGGTGGTGCGGATGAGTTTGGTGGGGGACCTGGTCACGGTGGATGACGTGGTGGTGGTTGTTCCGCCGGGGGTTGAGCCACGAATCGCGGGGTTGAATGTGGTTGCTGCGCGGGCTGCGGCCCGTCAGGGCGCGGTGCAGGCTGTCCGTGCGGTCGCTTGCGATGGTGCGGGTAATTCGTGGCCGGTGGTCGTGGACGGGCACGGCAAGATGTGGCCGTTGGACACGCCCGGCGCGACACCGGTGACGGGTAAGCGTTCCGGGTCGGGGCGCACCCGGTCGCGGGTGGGTGTGCGCCTAGCCGTCAGCGGGTCAGCAGTGGCGTTGGCGGTCGCCGTCATGGGCGGCGTCGTGCTGTTGGGTCATTCCGGTGGCGCCGGTGCGGCGGTAGCAACGGTGACGGTCACCCCCTCGGCGACGCCAACGGAGCTGCCGGTGACCGCACCGGTGGGGTGGTCCGCGCAAGCATCGTGGTCCTCGGTGGCGGTGCCCGCGCCGTCGGGCGCGAGCACACCGGCGCCGATGGTGGCCGTGTCCGGGACAACGGTGTTCACCGTCATCACCCGCGGGGTGGGCGGCCTCTCGGTCGCGGCGCTGCACGCTCGTACGGGCGCCGTGGCGTGGGCACGCCCGGTGACCGGGTCGCAGGTGACCGCCGGCCCGGTGCTGGGGGCGATCAACGGGGCACCGGTGGTGATGGTCGCTACCAACACCGCGGTGGTCGCGTTCACCCCTGCAGGCGTCCCGGTGGGGTCGTGGACGGTGCCCGTGACCGCCGCAGCAGGCAGTAGTGCGGTGGTGTTGACTCCGGCCGGTCCGATCCTGCCCCGGACACAAACAACGGTCTCGATCGTGGGGCCCGACAACACGCTGATGGCGCGGGCGTTGCCTCCGGGTGGACGCGCGGTCGCGGTCCTGGGCGGGGGCGCAGTGTTAGTCACCGACACGACCGGGCACGCGTACAAAGTCACCTCACCCACGGTCGCAGGCACGCCCATCGGACTACCCGCCCCGAAGGGGTACACCGGCGGGGTCACGGTCGCGGTCACCGCGACTCAGTTGGTGCAGTCCTGGTCCCCGACCAAGGCCACAGCCGGCGGCGGCGCGCCGGTACAGGTCCTGCGGGCCAGCGCGTTGTCGACGTTGACACCGTCCTGGACCGGCGCGCAGATCCCCGCCACCTCAGGGGCGACCGGACTGATGACCTCCCCGGACGGGCGCACGGGCGTGGCCGGAGCCAGGGTGGTGAACCTGACCACCGGCGCGGTGGGCGGCTTGCCGGCCGGGTGGTCACCCCTGGGCGTGGGCAACGGGGTCATCTGGTGTCACAACGCGAACCAACAGGTCGTTGCTGTGACGGCCTCAGGCGCGGTCATCGGTGGTGCGGGAACCGGCACCGACCCGGCACCAACCCCCGGGGGTGGCACTGGGCAACCGGTAACCCCGTACGCGCTGGTCGGCAGGTCCGCGCTGGTCCTGGCCGCTGCAGACAGCGTCCCCCGCTTGTACTTGCTCCCGGCAGACCCGGGTGCTGCTACCTCGCCGGCGCCAAGCCCGACGTCGATTACCCCCGCGGCAACGACCCCGCCCGTGCCGTCGAGCACGGCCAGCACACCAGCGAAGAAGACGCCAAAGAAACCGAGCACCAAACCGGGCAAGAAGCCGAGTAAGAAACCATCGGTGACGTCGTCGAAGGGTGGCCGCCGATGAGTGGGGGCAAGGCCGCGGGTGGGGCGCTGCTGGGAATCGCGGTGATCCCGATCCTGGTGGTGGTCGCGATATCTGGGACCGCACCCACGCCGGCGCCAGTCGGGGGTGGCGGGTTAAACAGTGCGGGTATCCCAGCAGATCTGGTCCCGTTGATCCAAGCGGCAGGAACGGTCTGTGCGGGGATCACCGCACCCGATATCGCGGCGCAGTTGAAAGCCGAATCTGGCTTCAACCGGGCCGCGACCAGCCCTGCCGGCGCGCAGGGCATCGCCCAGTTCATGCCCGGCACGTGGGTCACCTGGGGCAAGGACTATGACCACAACGGGTCCAGCTCCCCACTGGACCCAGGCGACGCGATCCCAGCCCAAGCCCATTTCATGTGCGCCCTGTACTCCCAGGTGACCACCTTGCTGAAGGCCGGGAGCGTCACGGGTGACCCCAACGATCTGGCGTGGGCGGCATACAACGCCGGCCTGGGCGCGGTCCAAGGCGCTGGTGGTGTCCCACGCAACGGGGAAACCCCGGCCTACATCACCAACATCCGTAAGTACCTGGCGTTGTTCACCGCCGCCGGTGGGGTGGGTGGCCCAGCCCTGGCGGCGGGCGCGTCCCTGTCACAGACAGTGCTGGCGTATGCGTGGCACACCAACCAGGGCCAGGACCACCTCGCGCAGATGCCGCAGTACACCGCCGCGGTGAACGCCGCCCGGGCCAGTGGCCATTTCTACGCCCACCAACCGGGGGAGTACCCCGCTGGTAGGCCCGAAGGGGATCACTGTTCCGCGACGGCGTCATTAATCGCGACCACGGCAGTGGATCCCTCCTACAACGATGCCGGCGTGATGGCCCAGGGTGCGGGGTTCGTCCCCGTGCAGGAAGCGTGGATGGCCGCGCACTGGCAACTCGTCGGCTCGGCCGGGTCGTTGAGCCTGTCCCAGTTACGCCCCGGTGATGTCGGGATCAGCAACGGCGGGGGCCTGACCCACGTGTGGATGTACGTCGGCAGCGTTCCGGGGTTCTCCGGCAACTTCGTGGAGGGCTCGTACGCCTATTCCGGGCATGTCGGGTTCGCCCCGCAAGCCCGCCAATCACCCGGGGTGCTCTATGCCGGGTTTCCCCACGCCGTCTACTACCGGAAGAAGTGACCCCCATGTCGATCACCAGGTACACGATGAGCGCCGCGGCCGGGGCGGTCGTGGTCGCCGCGGCACTGACCGGGTGCGCGGGGAAAACCTCGGCCGGTCCGAGCACGGTCACGGTCACCGCCTCCCGCACGACGTCGAGTTCGTCGACCTCGAGCTCGAGAACGCCACAGATCCCGACCGCGACAATCGCGCCGGGCACAGCGGGCACCCCGCGTGGGGGAGCGCCCGCCCTGGCAAAAGTGAACGCCCAGAACGCCTCAGCGGTCGCGGCAGCGGTGATGCGCGTGTTCGCCACTCGTGACACCGCGTTGGACACCACCCCGTTGGACGCGGAACGACGCGCGATGCCCTTGCTGGGTGCGCCATTAGCCGCGGCAGTGAACGCGCCGATTGGCGGTAACGGCGGGGGTGGGCCCGCGTGGTCGGCATTGACCGCCCACCACGGATGGACCACCGCGACCGCGAAAGTCATCCCACTGCAGGGCGTGGCAGATCAGTCCGGTGACAGCCCCACCCTGGCCGTGCGCCAAGTCGAAGTCGCCACCACCAGACACGGGACCGGCGGATGGTCCACCACCGCGGCGATCGCCCTGTGGGTGGTCACCTGCTCGCGGGCATCCAAGAACGCGCCGTGGCGGGTCACCGCGGTCTACGAGCAAACCCCATGAACACCACGGACATCAACCGGTACGTACGACCTCACCCAGGGAGTCACCACGATGAGTAACGACACCGACACGACCACCGCCGTCACAGCCAACGACACCATCACCGCCGGAACCGGCGAGGTCTTGCAGTTGGTGATCGGGGACGGGCAGTACGTCCTGGACGGGGACACGGTGATCGTTCCGGACGGGTCGGTCCACCAGGTCGCGATGGAACACATTGCCGCAGCAGCCACCGGCCCCGTGCAGGTGAGGGCCAGCGACGGGTCGGCGGTGTACCAGCTCCTGGTCAACCCCGATGGGTCAGTGACCGCGCTGCCCGACGTGCCCGTGGCCTCGGTGCCGCAGCCGTCGGCAGCTCGGCGCGGCACCCCCGCCCGGACACAACCGGTCGGGCGGAAAGTACCTACCACCACCACGAGCATGCGCACGGACACGGATGACGTGCCAGCCAACGATGTGCCGGAGAGGGCGGCGCGGGATGAGGCGCTGTCGCCGGGGCAGGTTGTCCCCGCACGGGAGATCTCTGAACCGGTGGCCTGCGCGGCACCTGTTGATGCGGGGTTGTCCGGTGGTGCAGCAGCCGGGGGAGTGACCGGTGCGGCGGTGGGTGTGATGGGTTCGCCCGCTGAGCCGGGCACGCGGGCGGATCGGCGCGCGGCCCGGGAGTCCGTCACGTTCCTACCGGGCGCGGATGAGGCGTTCGCGGGTCCGGTGGCCGAGCCGCCCGCAACTGGGTGGGCGGGGGTGTTGGCCCGGTTGGGTTTGCGCAGGACGCCGGCTGGTCCGACGCCGGAACAGTTGGTGCAGCGGGCGGAGTTGCGGGCGATTGCCCAGCATTGGGCTGGCCCGCGCACGATCGCGGTCGTCAACCCCAAGGGTGGTGCGGGTAAAACCCCGACGACGATCGCGTTGGCGGCGATGTTCGCCCGGTGGGGCGGGGCGGGGTGTGTGGCCTGGGACAACAACCAGACCCGCGGAACGATGGGGTGGCGCACCGAGGCGGGCCCGCACACCGCGCACGTGCGGGACCTACTGGCGGCGGCGGATGAGTTGATGCGCCCGGGCGCACGCGCGGCGGACATGGCCGGGTACGTGCACCACCAAACCGAGGACAAGTTCGACGTGTTGCGGTCCAACCCGCACTCCATCGCCCCCCAGGAACGCCTGACCGGGGCCGACCTGGACCTCCTGCATCAGGTCACCGCGAGGTACTACCGGCTGATTTTCATCGACTCCGGTAACGATGAGTCAGCGCCGAACTGGTTACAGATGATCGAACACACCGACCAGCTCGTCGTCGCGACCACCACCCGGCCCGATCACGCCGAGGCGGCCCGGCTGGTACTGGATGAGTTGCACGAACAGTCCGAGAACAGCGCCGAATTAGCCAACAACGCGGTCGTGATCGTCGCTCACGCGGACCAGTCCGAAGAACCGGCCACCGCCTACCTGGACCGGTTTGGTGCGATGGCCCGCGCCGCGTGCAGCATCCCGTACGACCCGGGGATGCGCGCCGCCCACCTTCGCCTGGACGGGCTCCGCCCGGACACCCAGGACGCGTGGCGGCACGCCGCGGCGTTGGTCGCAGCCGGTCTCGGTACGGCGACGCGGTCGTGAGCGCGCCCACCATGCGCCGACACCGCACCGGCCCCGACAACACCGCCACTGCCGCCAGCAGAAGCACCGGTAAGAGCCGGGGTAGGGAAGTTGCCCCGGTGAACCCGTTTCTACCCCCACCGGAGCAGGAAGCAGCCGTTCCCGAACCGGTCGTCGTTGATCCGCTCCTGGGTAAGGACCTGGCCGCGACGGGCCCGGCCCGCCCGATCGGGTTGGACGCCCCACCCGGGCCGGGCCTGGCGCGAGCCTTCACCGGCCCGGACACCCGGACCCGGGTCGTCGGTTTACACGGCGGCGCTGGTGCCAGCACCATCGCGCACCTGTTGGGGGAGCGGGTCGCGGTCGATGCGGGCCAGAAAGTTCCCCTCGGTGGCACGCCCCGGGTGTTGTTCGTCGCACGTACCCACGCCGCCGGCCTGGCCGCGGTTCGGCACGCGGGTCGGGTGTGGGCCGCGCACCAGTTGGACGACGTCACCGTGCTCGGGCTGGTCCTGGTTGATGACGGGCCCCGCATCGGCAGGGAGCAACTGAGCGCGTGCCGGACGGTCATGCGGGTCTTTCCCCGCACCTGGCGGATCGGGTGGGTCGAACCCTGGCGCACCCAACTAGCCCCAGACCTGCGCTACGCGCCACTACGAACCCGGCGCACCCTGCACCAACTACACGACCTGTGCGCACGCCAGGCCATCAACCTGGCCAAGGACCTGGCTAAGGAGCAGCAGTGATCACCGCCGCCGCGTTCGGGGTGGTGGTCGTGGGCCTTGTGATGGTGATTGCCGGGTTCATGTACCTGGCTCTGGGTGCCCGTGACTGTCAGGGCGACGGCAACGGCCGGCAACGTACCGGCTTGGCATTCATGGTCACCGGAGTGCTCATCGCGTCAGCCGCGGCGGTGATCGCGGGCATCGCCCGGTAAGACCCGCCCACCTTTTACTCACTCATCTACTGCATCACTACGAAAGGAAACACCCCTTATGAGCATCATGAGCAACACCCACGTCATGAGCGCTGTGCACGCGGTGAACGCGTTTTCTCCGACCCCGCCACCGGGAATGACCGGCCTGACCCAGGTCGTCGGGTGGGCCGCGTGGGCGGTCCTGATCATCTGCGTGCTGGGGTTCCTCGGCGGCGGCGCGTACCTGGTCATCGGCGCGATCGAGGGCCGCGAAGTCCAAGGCGTGAAGATCATCGGGATCTCCCTGGTCGCCGCAGTCATGGTCGGCTCGGCCGCAACGTGGATCACCACATTGACCGGCGTCACGTTGGTCTGACCCGACCGGGTCAGTAACGGCATCACACCCAGGAGGCAGACATGGCACGCAAGGACGACGATGACGGTTCCAGGACCGGGGCCATGACCAGTTCCACCCTGTGGTGGGGCGCGGGCGGATTGATCCTGCTAGTCCTGATCGGTCTGGTGTGGGTCCTGATCAACGCGGGAAAATCCTCTCCCGCAGCGGTCGCGACCCGCACCGTGACCGCTCCCGCCACAACCCCCAGCGGCGCCGGAGCACCACCAACGACTCCGGCCAGCTCAGCCACCACCACGGGTAACGCCTCAGGGTGCAATGTGCCCGGCGGCAACGCCCTGGTCCCGACCGCCGCGATTCCCGCCACCTGGCAACTCGTCGGGTCGGTCGCTGCGCCGGTGTCTCCCACCGCCGGCCCCACGAAGATCACCGGCACCGTTCGAAGTTGCTATCAAGATTCGCCCAGTGGCGCGGTTCTGGCGGCGATCAACATTGCGGTTGCTTTGAACTCCTCGAGCGAGCAGGAAGTCATCTCTCAGCAGTACACGCAGGGACCCGGCAGATCAGAGGCGGCCGCGTTACCCGCCGATTCGGGGAACGGGTCAATTTCCGGATTCCAAGCTCAGGCGTGCACACAGAGTGCGTGCCTGGTCAAGGTTGCCGTCAGTGTCCAGGGAAGCTACGTCGAGCAGACCATGCCAATGATCTGGTCCGGTGGGGACTGGAAGGTCAACGGCCAGGTCACCGGGGTCGCGCAACCCGTTGAGGTCAGCTCACTGTCGCCGTACGTGGTCATGAATGCACAGGGCGCGTCATGACGCACCCTGCGCAGCTTTCTTCCCCGCTTCATTCGTGTTTCAGCCTTTCGTGCGCGGCGTCGTCGCTGGCGAAGTCGGGTTTCCAGGAGGTCGTGAAGGCGTTCGCTGATGGCGCGCAGTCGATGTTCAAAGCGGTCGCGACGTTTTGGGTGAAGGTCCCTGACCCGCAACTGGGCGCGGGGACCGGTCCGGGTCAGCAGATCGCGGGCCTGGTCACCGATGAGTCGTGGGTCATCGCACTGTTAGCTACGTTCGGGTTCCTGGTCGGGATCGGGCGCCTGGTGTGGGCCAACCGGGTAGGTCAGTCCGCGCGGGAACTGGTCCGCGGGTTGATCGTGTTATCGGTGGCGGCATCGCTGACGACGGCGGTATTCACCACGTTGTTGCAGGCCGGAAATGGGTACTCGGACTGGATTCTGCAGCAGGCGACGGGGAAGAACACCACCGGTGACGCGTTCACCGCGATCATCACCCAGTCGTTGAAAACGAGCACGTCTGGGATTGATAGTGCGCTGGGCGCGTGGTTCCTGCTGTTCTTGTTGTTGATCCTGGGCGCCCTCATGCAGGTGGTGTTCATGGTCATCCGGGGCGCGGTCATCTACGTGCTGGCCGTGTTCATCCCCGTCTTCGCCGCCGATTCGTGGTCAGAGGAGGGCTGGGCACGGTTCAAGCGCGCGTTGATGTTGATGTTCGCGTTCACGATCTACAAACCGGTCGCGGCCACGATCTACGCAACGGGTTTCCAGGTCCTGCATTCCCCCGGGGATTCTGACCAGGGGACCGCGTCGTTGATGACCGGGATCTACGGGCTCACGATCCTGATCCTGGCAGCGATCGCGTTACCCGCGTTGATCAAGTTCCTGGTCCCGATCGCTGCGATGGGTTCCTCCAGTGCGTTCTCTGGTGGGGCCGCGTTGGGTGCGATCGCCACCGGTGCGGCAGCGGTCGCGACGATGGGCGCCGGGGCCGGTGCGGGTGCCGGGGCGAGCGGTGCCTCGATGGCCGGCGGTGGTGGATCCGGTAGCGCCTTCGGTGGTGGAGGTTCCGGCAGCAGTGGTGGCGGTAGTGGTGGTGGGGCTGGTCCTACCCCCGATACCGGGGGCAGTTCCGGTGGGGGTTCTGGTGGGGGTAGTAAGGGTGGTGGTCTGCCGGGTGGTCAGGGCCTGGGTGGCGGGTCGGACTCCGATTCAGACGGTGGTGGGGGAGGCATCATCCCGACCGATACCCAGCAGACAGCATCTGGTGGGTCGGGTGGGTCCGCTTCTGACACGCCGGTACCGGTGTCGTCGGCGGGTGGGGGTGCCCCGGCTCCTTCGGGGTCCACCGGGGATACCCCCGCCGCTCATGGCGGTGGCGGTAGCGGTTCCAGTTCGCCCGCAGCCAGTAATCGTGGCGGCGGTAATGGTGCAAGTAGTGGTTCCAGTTCGCCAGCTGCCGGCGGCGCTTCGGGTGCTTCGGGTTCCGCCGTGGCTCCGCCGACCCTGAGTGGTTCCAGCGGCGGTGGTGGTGGTGGTTCGTCGCGGGGTGGTGGTGGCGCCCAGGTGGGTGGGCAGGTCGCGCAACAGGTTGTTGCGTTGGCTGCGGACTCGGTGCCGGACGGCGCGGAAGAGGCCCAGGTATGAGCCAGCCAGTAGGTCAGGTCGTCGTCCCCGTGAACCCAGTCGTATCCGTGAACCCAGTGGAAGAGGTTTGAGCAATGAGTGAGGTCACCGCCGAGCAGGCTAAGAGGGTCACGTTCGGCAATTTGCGGAAACCGTCGGTGCCGGGCCTGTTCGGTCTGCCGCCACTGTTTTTGGTGGTGTTGGCCTTCGCGGCGATGGCCCTGATCGGGTTATCGGTGGCGGGGCAGTTGCTGGCGGCGGTGGGCCTGGTGGTGCTGACCGGCGTGTTGACCGGGGTGATGTTGATCCCGCATGCCTCGGGTCAGAACCCGTACGTGCGGACCACCCGGTGGGTGCGTCATTCCCACGCGGAACGGGCCGGCCGCACGATGTTGCGGCAGGGCCCGGTCGGGCACGTACCTGATGGCGCGGTCCGCCTGCCGGGGTTGGCCGCCGCGAGTGAGCTGACGCAGTGGGAGGACTCGTTGGGTCAGTCCTTCGGGTTGATCAGCATCCCGGCCACTGCCCATCACACGATCGTGATTGATTGCCACGCCGCCGGGACCGGGGGTGTGGATCAGCACGTGATCGATTCCCAGGTCGCGCACTGGGGCGCCTGGTTAGCCGGGCTGGGTCAGACCGGGGACATTGTGGCCGCAGCCGCGATCATCGAAACCGCCCCGGACACGGGTCACCGGCTGCGCCGGGCGGTGTACGCCGACGTGGATACCTCTTCCCCGGCGTTCTCTCAGCAGGTGCTCGCCGACTCGGTCGCGGGAGCCTCAGGGTCGGCGGTGATCACGACCCGGTTGACGGTCACCTTCACCGGTAAACCCCTCGTGGAAGGGGTCCGCGGGAAAACGATCTCCACTGCGGACATGGCCGCGGAGATCTCCACCCGCCTGCCATCACTGTTGGGCGGGTTGAAAGCCACCGGCGCCGGCACCGGCGCGCGCCCGTGCACCGCCCAGGAGCTGATCGACACTGTCCGGGTCGCGTACGACCCGTCGGTGGCCTCGGACGTGGAAGCCGCGCGGGTCAGCGGCCAGGGGACGGGGTTGTCCTGGGATCAGGCCGGGCCTGTGGCTGCGCACGTCGCGTATGACCATTACGAGCACGAGTCGGCCATCTCCTGTTCGTGGCAGATGACGTCCCCACCGCGGGGGGTGTTCTACGACTCGACCCTGTCAGGGTTACTGGCCCCGCACCGGGATCTGACCCGTAAACGCGTCGCGATCCTGTACCGCCCGCAAACCCCCGAGCAGTCCGCGACCGCGGTGGACCGGGACGTGAAAAACACCACCTGGTCCGCCTCGGAAGGTAAACGGGTCACCGCCCGTAAAGGTGGCGAAGCGGCCGCCGCGCTGAAAACGGAGCAGGAAGAAGCAGCCGGCGCCTCGTTGGTGCGGTTCGGGATCATCGTGACCGCGACCGTCCTGGACCCCGCGTTGTTGCCGTTGGCCCGCAAAACGGTGATGTCCTCCCTCGCGGCGCCGGCTCGGTTGCGCCTGCGGTCAGCGAAGGGTTCCCAGGATGTCGCGTTCGCGGCGTCGCTGCCGATCGGGCTCGTGTTGCCCGATCACATGAGTATCCCGACCAGCATCCGTGAGGCCATGTAATGCCCACCACCCCAACCACCCGCACCGAAAACAACACAACAACCAGAACGACCAGACACACCAGATGGACTAGATGCGCTGCACGGACTGAATGGACTACTGGCACGACGGGCTGGGGGAGTGCGCGATGAGGACCGACCTGCAGAAGACACCAGCCCCGATCACCGGCCCGGCCGCGCCCGGGCCGGTGATCGGGCCGGGGGAGGAGCTGGTGGTGAATCCGTTCCTGGAGGAGGCCACCAGCGGCCCCGCCCGCCAGGGCGGTGCGCGCCGCGCCCATCGGGCCGCGGCCCGCGCGGGGGCCGCGAAGCGCACCCGGCGCGTTGGGTTGTTGGCGGGGGTGCGTGCGCGGCGGGCGGTCAACCTTGCCGGGCGGGGCACAACTCCTGGGAAGCGGGGTTGGCCTGGCCCGGGTGGTGGTGCCGCGGTGATGGTGGATACCCCCACGGAGTGGCGTGGTTCATCGGTGCAGGTATGCGGCCTGTGGCCGTTTTCGGCCGGGTCGGGGACCCCGGTGGTGGGGGTCCCGTTGGGTCGGCACCTGATCACCCGGGGCATGGTGTGCGCGGACCCGGTCAGTTGGTTTCTGAAGAAGCTGATCAACAACCCGTCGGGGTTCATCCTGGGCCGCCCCGGGTTGGGCAAGTCCTCTTTGGTCCGGAAAATGGCCGCGATCCTGCCGGCGTATGGGGTGTTACCGATCGTGTTGTCCGATCTGCGCCCGGACTACACCGACCTGATCCGCGCGTTGGAGGGCCAGGTCATCAAAGTCGGGCGCGGGGAGGGCAACGTCAACCCGTTGGACGCGGGCCCGTTGGCCGCGCGGATCAGCGAACTGCCCGACCGCCTTCGCCGCAAAGCCCACGCCGATCTGGAAGGGCGGCGGTTGAACGTGGTCCGGGGCCTGTGTGAACTGTCCGGGTCCGAGCTGGCCGACCACGAAGTCAATGTCCTGTCGACCGCGCTGCGCCTGGCCGACCCCGACCTGAGTGGGAGGGCGGTCATCGCGGACCTGCGCGCGATCATCGAAGAACGACCGGAGGTGTTGCGCCGGGTCGTGCAGGACCGCACCAGTGACAACGCGCGCTACGACGACCGTGTTGAACGGTTGATTGACGCGTTGATCACGTTGGATGCTGACGGCCCGTATGGGGATACCTTCGCCCGGGTCACGTCGGAGCCGATGATGTTGGACCGGGCGGTCTCTTTCGACATGTCGGCCGTCGAAGACGATGACCAGGTCCTACAAGCGGGTTTGCAGTTGGTGTGCTGGTCCTACGGGTCCGCCGGAGTATCCGCAGCGAAATACCTCGCGGACGCTGGGTTGGCGGAGCGGCGGGTGTACCTGCTGATCATGGACGAGCTGTGGTTGGCGTTGAACGCGGCCACGTTCATGGTTGACCGGGTCAACGCAATCACCCGCTTGAACCGGGCCCGGATGATCGGGCAGTTGCTGATCACCCACACGATGGACGACCTGGTCCTATCCACGGAGGCCGCGACCCGTAAAGCGTGGGGGTTCGTCGAACGCTCCGAAATGGTGTTCCTCGGCGGCCTGGCCGAGGGGGAGATGGGCAACCTGCAGAAAGTGTTCGGGATGTCTCGCCGGGAGCGGGAGATGATCACCGACTGGTCGATGGAAGGGACCATCAACCCCGAAACCGGCCAAGCAGAATCCGCACCCGGGCAAGGCAACTTCCTGCTCAAAACGGGCAAGAAACCCGGGATTCCTTTCCACGTGGACCTGACCGACGCAGAAAAAGCAGTCGGGAACACCAGCGGGCAGTGGGACAACCTGCAAGAAACGTGGTCCCGCCGCGCCACCGATCAGGCCGCCGCGCCCACCACCACGCCAGGGGGACACCGATGAGCAACACCAGGCCGAACAAACGATCCGACCCGGGCACCTCCGATCAGCTCTGGATCGGTGTCATCGCCCTCATCGCGGTGGTGGCGATCCTGGCCGGCCCGGCGTATGCCGGGTGGGTCGTGGGTGGCCGCTCCTGGTCGGCGGCGGCGATCGCGACCGCGGCTGTCTTGTACGTGCTCGTGCTGACCGTGGCCGTGATGGTGACCATGGCGTTGGTGCGGCGTCGCCGGGGCCGGGTGTGGACTGACCCGTTGGCGCGTTCGATGTCGACGCGGGCAGATATCGCACCGTTAACGGCACGCGTGGTCGCTGCGGACACGGCCCGGTTGGGCGCCCAGACCATCACCGCCGGGGTGGGGGTGCCAGTCGGTACCGCGGTGCTGACGAAGCAACCGTTGTACGGGCCGTGGGAGTTCACCCAGCTGTGGTTCATGGGCCCACGGATGGGCAAAACAACATCGCAGTGCATCCCACACATGGTGGCCACCGGTGGGCCCTCGTTAGCCACGATGAACAAACCGGACCTGCTACACGCCACGTGGGGCCCCCGATCAGAGATCGGGACGGTCTGGATCAGCGACCCGCAACAGTTAGCCGGGCAGGCACCGACCTGGTGGTGGGACCCGTTGTCGTTCATCACAGCCGGGTTTGGTGCGGTCTCGCGGGCGGAGAAACTCGCGGGGATCTTCCAAGCGGCCTCCACCAAGCCGGACGCGAAAGAGGACGCGTACTTCGGTCCCGGGGGTGAGTCGTTGCTGTCGGACCTGTTGCTGGCGGCCGCGGTCGCCGGTGAGCCGATCACCCGGGTGTATGAGTGGTTGACCTTCCCCGACGGTGAGCCGGATCTGCCCAGCCCCGTTCAGTTGTTGAAGGACCACGGGATGCACGCGTGCGCGACGTCGCTGACCGGTCACATCCGTAAAACGGCCAAGCAGCGTGACGGCCTGTACGGGTCCGCGCAGATCATCATGCGGTTCCTGCGTGAGGGAGAGTTCTTGGCCTGGATTACCTCCACTGGCACCGGTGACACCCGCCGCCAGTTCAGCCCCCAGCAGTTCGTCACCTCTACCGACACGCTGTACCTGCTGTCCCAAGAAGGCCCCGGGTCTGCGCGGGCCATCACCGCGGCGTTGGTCAACGCGGTGTTCGTCGCCGCGGAAGAAAAAGCCAACGCCAGCCCTGGGGGCCGGTTGGCGGTGCCGTTGCTGTGTGAGCTGGATGAGGCGGCCAACATTTGCCGGTTACCGCAACTGCCGGCTATCTACTCCCACTTCGGGTCCAAGGGGATCATCCTGATCACGATTTTGCAGTCCCGTGAGCAAGGTGTGCAGGCGTGGGGTGAAAGCGGTCTGACCTCGATGGTGTCCTCGGCTTCGATCCTGGGTATCGGCGGCGGTATCCGCGACAAGGACCACCTGCTGGACCTGGTCGCTCTGATCGGTCGCCGCCAAGAGGTGCACCGCTCCCAAACCAGCGGCAACAAAGGCAACCGTTCCTCCTCCCGGGACGTGCGCGAGGAAGACATCTTCTCCGTCGATGACCTGGCCGCGTTCCCGCGCGGGCGGGGAGTGGTCTTCATCGCCGGCACCAGACCCACCCTGATCAAACTGGACCCTTGGTACGAGCAAGACCCGCACATTGCGGGCAAGATCGCCGCGAGTATCGAGTGCTACAGCCCCGCGGCTGAGGCTGCGGACCTGCTGGCCGGCAGTACACCGTGACCCGCCTGAGCCCGCCCGCCACGGGGCCGCTGAGCGGGTCGGCCGGGGACTTGACCCGCCCTCTGCACCGCGACGATTACCAGCCGGTCCCAGCCCAGACCACACCCGGCGGCCCGGATCAGCCGCCGCCACCGGTGCGCAGGTACGCCGGTGTTGATGAGTTCGTGGACCAGTTCGTGCTGCCCCAATGGCGCTACCGCCTGGACATCGAGGACGTGCGGTGGTGCGCACGATGGTGGGAACACACCGCGGCGCTGGGCCGCCTGGAAGCGTTGTGGGAAGCGTTCGAAGTAATGCGCCTGGACGACGGGCCCGCGTTGTCGGTCTGGTACCGCGACCACCTTGACACCCATATGACGGTCCTGACTCAACGCAACGGGGTCTTTCACCGGTGCTCTGGTGAGCGGGGTATCCACGAGCTACCACCGGTGTGGCCGCACGGGCAGGTCCCGCCCGGTTTCCTGAGCCCTCCCAACCCAGCAGGAGAAAACGATGAGTAACGACGCACACCTGGATGAACTCGGCGGCGAACTGGACCGGGTCCTGCGGACCGCGACGATGGCGGTCTCCCAGCTCGGTGAACACCTCGCGCGGCGGGTAGCCAATCAGCACCAGGCCCGCGCCGCGCAAGCCCGTCAAACGTTTATCGACGCCCGCGACCAGGCCCGCCAGCTCTACCTGCCCCTGACCTACGGCACCGCCGCCGATCGGGCCACCCCCGCCCAACTACGCCAAGCCTGGCAGGCCGCTGATGCGTGGGCCGGGCGTGACCCGCAAGCAGCCCGCGCCGCGGCGCACCTGCGGGACAAACTGCCCAACCAGAACACACCCAACACGGGGACCACAAGTGCCACAGGTGCCATGGGGTCTACGCAACCGGTGCCGGTACGCGGGCGTAGCGACGGCGCGGTGGTCTCTACCGATCAGGCTGTCGCGTTGGCGCAGGAGCACGCGCCCGGGTACTACACGCGTCACCACGAGGAGCGGCGCGAGGACAACCTGCAGCAGCTGATCGCCGACTGGTCACAGTGGCAGCAAGAGGGTGAGTTGCCGCAGCGCTCGGTGCGTGAGGAATGGGCCCGACACGTGGGGCGCAGCGAAGAAGCGACCACAGCCCGATTCACCGGCGGCCAGGCGGGGTACGACGCCGCGCTGGAACAGATCTGGAACAGTGCGGGCAGCCTGAGCGAGCAGGAAGCCCTCACCCTGGCCGCCGAACACGCGCCGGCCTATTACACCCGCCATGATCCTGAGGTTTTGGCTGTGGATTCTGACACCGCGCAGGTGCGCGCCGACTGGGAACACTGGCGCGAGCACGGGCAGTTACCGTTGCGTTCCCGCCAAGAAGAATGGGCCGCGTACGTGGGCCGGCAAGAAGAGTTCAACCCCGCCCAGTGGGACGGGGACGTTGAACGCGACGCCGCTCTGCAAGAGGTCTGGGACGAAGGCCACGACGAACGTGGCCTGCTAGAGATGACCGACCACCTAGACCGGATGGACGACGCCGGCATGGACAGCACGCCGGTCGTAGATTCGACGTTGGCCGCAGACATTGAACAATTTCGCCTAGACGCCGGTACTGCCCGCGCGACGTACACACCATTGCTAGACCCTGCCGTGTTCGCCAACGCCGATCAGGGCGCTGCCGTGACGGCGTGGGAACAAGCCGCCGGGTGGGCAGGCCAAGACCCCGCAGCTCAAGCCGCGGCCGAGCAGCTAGATCAACAGTTCCGCACCCGGTGGCAGACCTCCCCGATGGAGTACCTGCTGGATCACCTCGCAGACCAGGGCGCCAACACCACCGAAGATGCCCGCGCCGCCCACGCCGCGCAAACAGCCACCGCGCAGCGCGCCGAAGCTGATGAACTACGCGCCACCGCCAGCGAGCTGCTGGACACCGAGCAGGCCCCGGACCAGCACACTGCGGAGCAACACAGCGCTGGGGGACATGCCGAAGCAGAACATGACCTGCACGAAGCCGAGCAGGTCGACGACGACGCGGGCACCGCGCAGGAAACCGCGCCGTATGACAGGACCAACGAATCAGACATGAACGCGCCCGGTGTCACCGACGAAGCCCGCGAAGCCCGACAGCAATCCGCTGCAGGCTTTTCCCGCTCCACCAACGACATGCTCGCCCGGCACGCACACGGCAAATCCAGTACCTCACATGGCAAACCTGCCAAAGCCACTATCGGCCACCACGCCGGCACCGAGCACGACCTGGGCCGGTAACCGGGGGAGCAGTAGCAACGCTGCAGAATCGTGCGCTCAGCCGACTGCAGCGCTGCTGGCTGTTCCCCGTTAAATAGCGGACCACAAAGCCGCTAGAGCAGTGCCACTCAACGCCCCCCTGCGGGATTTTTCACCGAACAGGGCTAGGGCACTGTTAGTCCCACTACCCGCCTGACACACGGATTCGCGTGGGCGGGGTGTGTCGTGGGACGTTCCGCATCAGGGCGAGACTGCCGAAGGATCAAGACGGGCACTTTGGACTTAAAAGTGCGCGAGGGGTTCAGCGCGTCGGCTATTATGCATGATGCGAACATTGTTGGAAGAAGATCTAATGTGAGCCTTTCAGGAAGGGGAGGCAGTAGTGACTAGCGTGCCAGGCACCGCCGTCCCAGAGGATCCCTCTATGGAGGCACTCGCACAGCAAATCCTCACCATTCGCGAACTTCCCGAATTTCGACAATTTGGGAGATACTGGGAGGAGATAACGGAACACGCGTTGTCTACCAGCGCAAGGGATTTCAGAGTTAGATACGTTGAGAATCAAGAGGAAATAAACTCGCTTCAGGCGGGAGGCGTTCTTTCCAAAAATAAAAACAAACTAAAACGTCGAATCGAACTAATTGTTTGCGTTAGCCTTGCCCTGCTTCTATCTGTATTATTTCTCCATTTATCTCGCGGATGGTTTTCGAATTGGACTTGGCTACCCTCCCCCAGTAAGAGTCAGGCGTGGAGGATAGCTCTCAATCTTTTCTTACCGGCCGCCGTACTGGCAATTGGGATATTCTACTGGGCCTCGCGGCGGCGATTTAAAAACGAACAAGATTTACTCAAATTGCGCGTAGCTAACCTAAACGTTGCTTGGTCCAGCGAAGCGCAAACACTGGCAGCCGCCTCGGTCAGACTTTCTATAAACACCCTGCTAACCCCAAGAAACTTGGTGCCGTTTCCAATCTCCGCGCCAGACCTAGTAGAGCTCCCTCCCGACAAGGCCGCCGCTTCGAGAACCATCGACTTCGTAACAAAGTTTATTCGCGACCATCGAACGTCAGCCATCGGAATCGCTGGCCCGCGGGGGAGTGGCAAAAGTACCCTCATGGCGGAAGTTGGTCGCGAACCGGGCACACGAGTGATACCGATCTCTGCGGCAACTAAATATGAACCAATCGACTTGTTGAGGCGGATCGCCTTTTCGGCGAGTAGCTCAAACAAATACAATGATCTGCCGTTTAATCCGACAATATACCGTGAACCGTTTTTGGTGCAACTATCAAGGTGGATAGGCATATTTCTCGGCGCATCTCTCACACTCATCGGTCTCTTCATCCTGATATTGGAGAAGAGTGGAACCCCCCTAAGCCTGCCAAGCGTATTCACTGTTATCGCCGTCCTCGCCATCGGAGTCGGAGTCATCGTGACCATACGGTTGCTGATGCTTAACACGCTAGGGAGAGTTCGATCAGTGAACTCATCGCCCGCTCGAGCGCTGGCAGACGAGTTAAGCAGAGAGCTAACTGAAAGCCGGAGCGGAACTGCAGGGATGAAGCTTTCATCCCTGTTTAGCTTTGAAGCAAAAAGCGCAACGGAGAAAAAACGACGCGATCTGACATACGGGGACCTGATTGACCGCCTGCGCGAAGTACTCCCCGCAGAGATTCATATAGGCTCACAGGACGAGCGGGTCGTCGTGATCTTGGATGAACTTGACAAATTGCCGGATGTAGAATCGTTGACCGCGGTGGTCAATTCGATTAAGGATCTCTTCCACATACCTGGAGTGCATTTCCTAGTTTCAGTTTCCGATGAGGCGCTTTCCAACTTCACCTTACGTGGATTAAAACCCAGAGATGCATTTGATTCCTCATTTGACGAGATCGTTCGCATGTCCCGCCTCACGCCCGTTGAGGGTGTACGTCTTCTAGACTCTCGGGTAAACGGTTTCCCAAAGCCACTCGCCCTCTTGTGCAACGTTTGGGCCGGTGGCATCCCCCGCGATATCATTCGAAGCGCAAGAACGTGCATCGAAATCGCCCTTCAGAGTCCAGACGTACAACCGTGGAAAGATATTTGGACCGCATTTCTTGATAACGATATAACAAATCGCGCTCACGCCGTGGACCAATTCTCCTCACCCATTTTCGATGCGGCAGAACCGACGGTTAGTTCCCGTTCAGAATTAACGCGCGCTTCGCCGTCCTCAAATAAATTGGAAGAGGAGCCTCTAGCTGTTTTCAGATCATGCTGTGGCGCTGCACTGTCAGTGGTTGAAAAGGACCCAGCTGCCGATCATGAGTCAACCCTGCTGCGCCTTGAACTATTAACTGAGGCCGTTGGAGGGATAGGCGACGGCAGCGCGGGTGTCTTGCGTGCTCGATTCAGTGTTGATGGCCCAGACACTCCCGACATGCCCTCAGGGACAATTTGCCAGCGAGTAATCTTACGCTGGCGTCGGAGGCAGAGGGATGTTCGAAGCGAGGTCACCCGGCGTGCATGACGGTTCGGCGCTGCAATGGCTACCGACGTCAGCTGGTAGACGGAGTTGACGAGGTCCTAGTGAACGATCGTTCACCGGTCGCGATCCCTAACTGACCGGAAGATCGACCCATTTCCGTGGCGCTTACTGGGGCTGCGGGATGGGATCCTCTGAAGCATGAGCGGCGAGACCAGTCTGGCGAAGTTGCTGGCGACGATGTCACCTCAACGACGCCCAGGACAGTATGTCTTTGTCACGGTTGCCTCCTACCCGAAAGGCGCCGAAGTCCTGGCAAGCGTCGTTGAGCACGAGGGCCTCAGTGTCGTACTTACCCAGGACGACGCAGATCGACTTGGTCTTGCCTACGACTACGTCGCCGGATGGATTACCTTGCAGGTCCACTCAGCGCTGGCGGCCGTCGGGTTGACCGCTGCAGTGAGCGCAGCCCTGACCGAAGCGAATATCAGCTGCAATGTCGTGGCTGGACACCACCACGACCACCTACTGGTCCCAGCCCATCGCATTGATGATGCGATATTCATTCTTCGCAGCCTCACCGATTGATGAACATCACCGGCGCCCGCACGCAGTAGATCGTCCCTCGAACCCAGATCTGCGGGACCGCACCACTCCGATGTCCATAGGGAACACGGTCGCTGTGACCGGCGTCCGGAAGCGGACCGTTCACCGGTCGGCGATCCGCTTACGGCTGATCGGTGTGGGAAATGTCTATGTGCCGTGGGCGTCCTGATACTGCTGGGTAACGTCTGTGGAGATGCGACCTCGGTCAGATACTTCGATGCCCTGGTTTTTTGCCCATGCACGAACCGCTTTAGCGGGAGGAGCGCCGTTGCGTGTGTCGGTACTTCGGCGGGGTGTAGCGGGCTGAGGCACCCTGTGACAGGCGGCTTCAATGATCTGGGTGAGCAGTTTGTCCAGGGCTTTGGCGTTCCGTGCTGATAGGTCGACCCGGTAGTCCACACCTCGGTAGGAAAAGTCCACCGTTTCGGTGGAATCAGCAACGTTGTCATCGGCGAAGCGCTCGATGAACGCCCGGGTCAGGAAGAGACCGCCCTGGAGGAGATGCTGTACATCTGCACTGATGATCTGTGGCGCCTTCAGCAAGGCCAGCGGTTCAGTTTTCATGGTGCTGCCAGCGTGTCAGAACCAGAATTGAAGGGCCAATCGCTCCCACCCGTGCGCCAGTCGTGGATCCCGATATGGCTCGCCCCGCAGGTTCTCATGCGCAACCTTGCAGCGCTGCTCCTGGTACCCCCGGTTTGTTATATCCCGCGGTCCGTGTCGCGGTCACGGCCTGGTTGCTCGTACCGGGTGACCCGCGCGACCGCAGCCGGTGCGTTGCGTGCGCCGCGGGCCAATGTTGCATCTATCCGCGCCGCTCGTTCTCGCGCGTCGCGCCCAGCAGCGCGCACATCGGCGGGCATCTCCTGTACCTGTGCTGTCTGTTCCCACCGCGAGGTGTTCGCATCGATACTCGCGCCCACCGCCGCCAGGGTGCGGGTCGCAGCGACCATCTCGTGGCGCGCCAGGTGCGCGTCTTGGATCGCTTTCGCGGTGCGTGACATTTGTTGCATCACTGCCATCCACCCCCGCGCGCAGTCGTTGCCGGTGGCGCGCAATGCCAGGTTCACGTGCCGTGCCGCGAGTTCGGCCTCACTGAGCCCGGCCCGCGCCACGACTGGGGCAGTGGTGCCCTGTCCCGGCAGCGATAACGCGACCCGGGTGAGGCTGTCCGCCGCCCGCCCCAGAGCAGGACCGTCCCGCCCTGGCGCGCGGGCCGCGAGCAAACTCATCGTGCCCGCCGCGTGCGCGGTCTCCCTCTTCCACGCCGCCCGGTCCGTGACATCAACCCCCGCCAGACGGTCATTCCAGTTCGACAACGCGACCGCCGCCGCCTGTAAATGAACGTTCGGGTCTTCCGCGACCGGTGGGGTCGGTAGCTCCCCACGCCATAACGCCAACGCGCCCTGCTTCGATGCATCGGTCTCGTTCGCCGTCCACGCCGGGCGCATCTTGCCCAACGTCAGGTCCGGGGCCAGTTTCTTACCGCCGTACCGCACCCGCTCATCAACCCCCGCCGGCCTCACCCCTTCCGGTATCGGCACCTGCACCGAATACCCCACCACCTGCTCGCGCCCACCAGCCGCCCACCGCGGCTCAATATCAACACCAGCCTCCAACACCGCGTACACGAATTCCTCCTCCGTCAACGCAGCCTGGACCGCGCCGCGAACGACACGCTGCAACAGCACCCGATCAGGATCAACCTGGGTAGACCCGGCCGCTTGCCGCTCACCCGCTCGGCGTGACTCGCCCCGCTCATACCCGGGCAACCCCACCGGCTCCCGGGCGTCCCGTTGGCGCTCATCAATAACCACCGCATCATGCAACGGCACCAGAAAATCGTGACGTGCCTCAATCTCACGCCGGACCCGCTGAGACTCCCTCTTCGAGAACGACGTGTTCGCCCACCCCCCGCCCTCGTTGACCAGATTCACCACCACGTGAATATGGTCATTCCCGTTTCCCGACGTGCCGTGATGAAACGCGACCCACGTACACCCCACCCCCGGCCCACCAGCAGTGAAACCCATCCCCTCCACAAACTCCGAAGCGACCATCTGCCACTGCGCATCCGTCAACGCCGGATCATCAGCGTGGATCGACATCGCCGCGTGGAACACGTGACCCGCAGCCGGCGGGGTCGACCCCACACCAGTCACTGCGCCCTGCGGGCCGCCACGGGGACCGGCCCCCGCCATCGCGAGCTCCTCGGCATATTTGGACCGCCACGACGCCTCCACGACCCGCCCCAACTGCGCCGCATCGGCCACGCTCAACGGCCCACCCCACTCCGCGAGCAACCCCGGCGAACCTGCCACCAGATGCGGATTGGTGTGCTCGTTGTGCGTGCCCTTCCCGAAGCCGTACCGCATCAACCCCGCCGCGTCCGTGCCCGTCTTCAACACCCGCACAATCACGAGCCCTCACCCCCGGGCAGGTCCTTCAACAATTCATTTAACCTCCCGATCTGACGCTCCAACAAGTCCACCGCACCCGCCAGCGCGCGCCCATCCACCTCACTTGTAGCATTCGCGACCCGCGCGATCTGATTGATGTTCGTCGCAGCACCCGCCAACAACCGGCGCACCCCGTACAACTCCAAATGCACCTGCTGCACCTTCGCCGCCGCGACCACATCCCCCGCCAGCATCGACCGCGCGTACAACCGCGGAACCGTCACCCCCTGCAACTGCGCCAACGCAGACACCCGCGCCCACTCACCATCAGTATGCGTGATCACCACCCGGTGAGCCCGCGGACCACCACCCGCGTTCGCCCGCCGATACCGGCGAAGAACCCGCGGCACCACGCCACCCTCACCGGCATCCCCATCGGGATCGTCCACACCGTCACCAGACACGTGGACCAACCCCTCCCGATACGCGCCCAACCCGCCACGTGCAGGCGCCAAAGAACCGCTTTCGTCTGCCCAGCATGACCCAAGATCCCGCCAGGCGCCAGCCCAAGGGACCATTTATTGCACATAAATCCACATCTTGCTCACGTCGGTTGAGTCTCATATGTTTTCCGTGGCTGTGTTGCGGTCCGGAAATACAGCCCAGACGAAGGGGTGGCCTTGAGGGCACGCCGGTTTGCGCAACGCCCCAGCGGTCACCCACATGGTGGTGACGTTGCCAAGCTGCTGGACAAGCGGGCACGGGCTCAGTCAGATCCTCGTCTCTCGGCGATAACCCGCTCCCGTCGAGGCGAATAACAGCCCGACGCGCCCTAGGGTGGTCACATGAGTGACATCACCGACCGTGCACAACAACTCCTCGCCGGACGCATCGACGCGATTCAAAAACTCAGCGAACGTCAAGCGGCCGCAATCGGCGCACGCGAGAGCGCAGACGCCGCCGAGCGCGATGCGGCTTCTGCATGGACCGAAGCAACACAAGCAGGGTGGACCGCAGCAGAACTACGCAAGCTCAGCCTCACTCAACCAGGCGCACGCCGAGGTGGACGACCCAAAGGTAGCCGCAACACAAAACGCTCCGAGCAACCAATCCCCGTCACGATGGATAACCCATCCAACGAGTGAGTCCTCGATTGTTGATGGACAGTCTCGGCCTAAACCCTGGCCGCAAAACCTCAGCCGGACACGCTCACCGAGTACGTTCTACATTCAGAGGGGCACGGTAGACCTGTCACGAATGTAGTGCGCCCAGCCCTACGGATGTCCTGGACTTGGCCCGTCCGCAGGATCCTCCATTTCCGAGTTGGCCGGTGCAACACTTGGGGATGGATTCCGCTGTCATCGCCGCCTGGATCGGAGCCGCAACCGCCATTACAGGCACGGTCGCCACCATTGTTGTCGGCGCCAAAACGTCATCACGGCAACAGGACTTCGAACAAGCGGTCCAAGCCGCGCAGCGCGACTTCGAGCGGCAGCAGGTTCGTTTCGCGGACCAACGCGACGCCTACCGGGATTTCTTGGTGCCAGCGGAGACGCTCATAGACGTGTTGGGGGATCAGTACATCAAGCCAGGCAAGATCAGCAAATTCGAGAAGGACGTGGAGATGAGGGTTCTTCTGGCGCCAGAAGAACCCCGAGAAGAGACAGTTAATCCTCTCCCTGTGTTGGCACCAGATAGTGAGGAAGCGGTAAGCCTTCGTCAGCTGATGGTTGAGACCCGGACGCAGCGCGTCAGGATCGCCCTGATGGGACCGCCCGAGGTGGCCCAAGCGGCCTTGAATTTTGAGCGCTCCGTTCGAACCGCTACTCGCGCCGTGCTCTCGCGCGAGCCTACGGAAGCCAGAGACTCCTTCATCGAGGCGGCGGGGGCGCATGAGGAATTCCTCGATAAAGCCAGGTTGACCCTCGGTGACAACTATCGAGGCGGCTCGTAGCGTCTCAACTTTCCGCGTGATGCCCTGGGTGCTGGCCGGGCGATCACGTCGCCATGTCGGCGGTGTTGTAGAACATGATCCGGCATTGGTAGTTGGTGTAGAACGGTACCCACGCCCTCAAAGAGATGCCCGCCTAATACGCGTGCAGCGAGCCGCGTAGGTTCCGACGCCGCCAGGCCCGATGAGCTCAGCAATCGCGAGCAAATTCCTAGGCATGCAGTGCGATCTCCTGGTCAGCTCGAGGAGCGTGCCTGGTTTCGTCGGCTCGTCGTGTCTCGAGTAACCGTGTCACCGTGACTGCGCCAGCCGGCGCCCCGAGTGTGTCTCCATCACACGGGATAATGACCGGAATCCCATGTAATAGGAGTTACAGTGTGTCGCATGTTCGACCCTGAAGACCCTGCTGCCGGTTACGCGTTGCTCTGGCCACGGCAACTCTTCGGTCGTGAGTTGAAAGCACTACTCGACGGGCGATACATCGATACTGAACTGGGACACAGAATGGTGCTGCTGTTTGAGGAAGCGTTCGTGGGCCCCCACCCGGCGGAAGACGCAGGGGAAGCGACACGTCGGTCACTCTTTGCTGGTCTCGGCACCCATCCTTCGTTCCCTGCGCGCGAGCTTGCAAAGCAAGTACTTAGAAAGTGGTCCTCCTTCCCGCAGTATTTCCGGAAGCAGTACTACCGCGAACGGAACTCAGGCTACGGCCCCCCTGAGGGCGCCCCCTCATCCCAGGATCAAGCCTGGGAGTGGACTCATCGAGAGCTGTCGGATGCGATCTCCATGTTCGATGGACAGGGTTACTTCGATCGCTACGGCGGCCACCGGTGTGATGACGATGCGACCCCAAACACCCATAACGACACGATGCACCGACTCATCGAGGATCACTCGGGGCTCGACGTCAGTTCGCCACATTGGTGGGCGGAAAACCGGGACAAAGATGACTTTCTCACCTTCATTGAAGTGATGCACGACCTCATCGCCCGACCCCGAAAGCGGAGTGACCACCAATCTGAAAAAGATGATGATCGTCATCACTACTCCGATTTCAACGAGCGTACGGGCCAAGCGGTGTACCGATGGAAGGTCAACGCGATCTTCTCTAAATACGAGATTAAGTTCCGGATAGCCGAAGAGGGCGAGGACCTTGGGCACGTCGTGAACGCCGTGCGTGATCCACGATCTGATCTCGAGCGCGAAGTACGGCATAACGTGCCCGACGGTGAGGAGAACCGCCAGCGGATCGAACACGCCATCTCTCTGTTTCGCCGCCGTAACGCGAGCACCGAGGAGAAGCGCAGTGCCTGCGTCACCCTGGCGAGTGTGCTGGAAAGCAGACGCCCCCTCCTAAGGTCTCGTCTGCACGAAAAGGACGAGGGTGCGCTCTTCGAGATCGCGAACAAATACCGAATCCGGCACCACCGAGCTGACCAGTACGGTGATTACGCCGAGGAGTTTCTGGACTGGATCTTCTGGAACTACTTGGCTGCCGTCGAGCTGAGCAACCGGCTGATGGCCCGCTCCCCCTCCATGGACCGCGACGATGCCTGAGGGCCTAGTCCCCTACAGCGAGACCGACGCGATCCGACTGCTCGATGATGTGCCACTGTCCGAGGCAGAAGCCGAGTACGTCGAGGCCGCCAGGGCAACGAACACGCTGCGCGGGTACCGCTCGGACTGGGCCGAATTCAGCGGCTGGTGCGCGATGCACGATGGCCGTGAATCGCTGCCGGCGGCGGCCTCGACGATTACCGGATACCTGTCTGATTTAGCCAAGGCTGGCGCGAAGGTAGGGACCCTGAGCCGGCGGCTGTCGGCGATTAAGTTCGTCCACCAGCTGCAGGATTTGCCCGACCCGACAGCTAACGCCCGCGTCGTGGCTGTCTGGGAAGGCATTCGCCGCACCCACGGCGCACCACCAGACCAATCCGCACCGCTCATGCCGCCGGACCTTTTCGACGTCCTGGCCGCCTGCACCACCGCTAAAACGTGGAAGACCAAAGGCCGCTGCCCCGAACCTGACCTGGCCGGATACCGCGACAAGGCCCTACTCCTCGTCGGATTTGTCGCTGCGCTGCGACGCAGTGAAATCGCAGCCCTTAAGTGTGTCGACATCAGCGACCACCCCAACGGGCTCGTCCTCACACTCCCCCGGTCAAAGAACAACCAAACCGGGGAACATACCGAGCTCGTAGTCCTGCCGCGCGCAGGTAACCCGGACCGGTGTCCCGTCACTATGCTGCAGCAATGGCTCCGGCTCGCTGACATCGCTAGCGGGCCTGTCTTTCAGGGAGTTACGAAAGCCAATAAACCCACCGGTCGACCTTTGAACCCTGAATCAGTCAACAGTCTCGTGCAACGTGCCATCTCCCGCGCCGGGATCGACCCGGAGCACTACAGCGCCCACTCCCTGCGTGCTGGCTTCATTACTTACGCCCACCTACGCGGAGCGACCGACCGAGCGATCGCCCACCAAACCCGTCACCGCTCGCTAGCCACCCTCGGGGGCTACGTCCGCATCCATAACGCCTGGACCGACAACGCCGCTACGGCTCTTGGGTTGTAATCGGACACATTTCTGTGTTTTACCCGGAAGCCTTGCGCACCGTCGAATCGTGAGCATATCCAGCGATCGCTGCCCAAATCCGCTCAGACATGCCTCGCCCCGCGTGCATGTCCAGTAGCCACCACCGGTCGATCACTCCAAAGGGAAGCGCATTTCTATGTTTCCCTCACTTTTCGTTCCGACCCCGCTGGGCGACCGGAACCCACCGTTGAGGCCGAGCAAGCACCTGAGCAGCGACGACGGCTGCAGCGGCCATTGGCTCCGAGTGGTCAAGTAACAATTTGGGGACTGGGTGAAGTTTTACGCCGAAAGGTGAGCTGATCATGCTGATTTCTTCCAAAAATATCTCTGCCGACGGCACCGAATATTCATTAACAAACTCGGCCGGACCCTGAATAATCAGCCGATGTGGTCCGACTACCGCGACGAGGGTGGCCAGAGCTTGGCCCAACGCCCGGCCTGCGTCCCTAAACACCTTGGTTGCCACCTGGTCTCCTTGATCGACAAGTGCAGACGCTCCCGCGAGGTCGACGACGTCCGGGTGCATCTGAGCAATTTTTCGAATGATCGCACCCGCGCTGGCCACTGTTTCGAGACACCCACTCGCATCGGTACCGCATCGACACGGAGACCCGGGTCGCTCCACGATGACATGGCCAATTTCACCACTTACGCCGTTGATGCCGTGTGCCATCTCGCGGTTGACGACATAGCCGCTGCCGACGCCTTCCCCGCTTCGACTCAAAAGGATGACCGCTACGTCTTGGTCGACGCCATCTGTCAGGTACTCATTCACGGCAAGGGCACTAGCGTCGTTGGATACAACAGTCGTTATCCCAATGCGTTTTTCTAGTTCTCCTTCAAGGTGCACTGGTGCTCGGTCCAATATTGGAACGGTCTGCTCAGTGAAATGCTCTAGATCAGGGGCGAAACGGACATCGCCCGTTCCTTCTTCTACAAGACCAGCCAAAGTGATTCCGAGTCCAACGATTTCCGATTTCTCTACCGGAAGGTCCTCAATCAGTCGCTGTACAAGAGTCGCAATACCCTCAAATACGTCGTTTGGTCTCGTTGACGCCCATGGAAAGAAGTCCTCTGCGACTACTTTTTTGAGTCCTAGATCGGTCACGATACCGTGGGCGCCGTCCGCGCTGAGGCTGACACCGACTAGCGGGCCGAGGTCGTGCTTCACTTGGAACCGGGGGGGTTCATCGTCCGAGGCTTGCGCTGGCGTCAGCCAGCCAACCTCGTGCAGCAACGAGATGGCGTGACCGACTGCGGAACGGGGAAGGTCGGTCAACGCGGCGAGCTCGTGCTGCGATCTGGGCTGAAGTGTGCCTTGCGAGCCATAGAGAGCCGTGAGCACGGTGCCCGTGAGGTTTTCTTCAATGCGGGAGGTGTCGTAACCCACCCAGGATTCATCTGTAACCACGGCCGTAACCCCGGCACCGGGCAAGACCGTAGACCTCATCTCCGCAACCAAGTCCTTCCGATCAGGAACCAGGTGGAGCTGTAGCTGTAGACCCAGAGCTTGGGCGTAACGTCGGAGCGTTGTAACCCGTGGATCCGTGCGGCCCTTCTCCAGGTCCGACACGGCGGACTGGGTCGTCCCCATCAGTTTGGCTACCGCGCTCTGAGTGGTTTCACCCCTCGCCTCGATCATCTCGATGAGCAGCCGGTCACGCTGGGCGGCCTCTTCGAACGCAGCTCTCTTTCCCGGATCCGACGCCAGTTCAGCCTGGATGACATCCAGGTAGTTGTCGGACTCGGAGGGCGCGGAGGACGCGTGCAGGTCAGCCATGTGCTCGACCATATCGGTTATTACCGATATGGGTCAAGGCTTAGCCGGGTTTGGCTACCACGTGCCCTTGTCGCCGAGCCTCGACCGGGCGGTATCGCACACGGCGTCGTAAACATCCGGGTCATCAGCAGCTACAAGGAGGACACCAACAGCATCAGGTCGATCCCGTCGATCGACGTAGAGGATCAGGGCTGTGAAGTAGATCGCACCGTCAACGTCATCAACAGGGACAGAGACAAAGGTCTCTCTCAGACGCATCGGGCCACGGACTGCCTCCGTCAGGACCCCCCCACCATTAGCAATGGCGTAGATCCGCTCGTCCACCCAGTCACCAGCCCGGGGATCACCCTTCTTGAGTATCTCGAGTTCTTGGCGCGCGTCAGGATGTACCTCGACGTGTGGCGACATGCCGTCTTCCTCCTCAGAATCTCGCGCGGCTCGATACCCTGAGCACACACCAGCCAACGTACCGCCAGTCGGCACATTTTTTGGTGCCCTGCGGCACCCGAGGGCCGTGGCGGCCCATGCTTCCCGGAAGGTAGGAACATGGAACTGATACGCCGGAAGTGGCCTCAGATTGTTGCATGTTTAATTACAGCTGTCGTAGTCGTCACTTTTGTCGTCTGGGCACTGCCTCTATGGTTGACGTTGCATCCCCATCTTGACGGGTACGAAAGGCACGAGGCTACTAACGCTGCTCGCACTGGTGTTGCAGCAGTACTAGTAGCGATTGGCGCGACCATCGGCCTGCTGTACACGGCTCAAACCTATCGACTGGCAGGAAAGGGGCAGATTGCCGACCGCTACACGAAGGCCGTGGAGCAGCTTGCCAATGAGAACGTAAGCGTCAAAATAGGTGGAATTCACGGGTTAGGACGCACTGTTCGCGATGCAGAGGACTATCGGCCAGTTGTAGCAAGCATCCTTGCTGCTTACATCCGCGACCGCTCGATCAAGTCGCAAGAAGGAGACGGGCCCTGCGTCCAATGTGCTCCACATACACAAAAGTCCGACGTCACAGAGGCCCTTGCAGTTTTGCTTTTATTAGCTAAAGAACATCCCACTATTAGGGCCTTAGATCTCCACGGCACTTGCTTGGCTGGAAGTGATATGATGCGAAAGGACCTTGTAGACGTTCAGTTAAATGATGCGTGCCTTGTAGGCACTAAACTCAGTGGCACCGATCTAAGAGGCGCTGACTTCGAAAATGCCGTTCTTAAAAATGCAGTCTTGCACGAAGCGCGCATCAATAAAGGAACATTGTCCGAGGATCAAAAAGATTCCCTAGCGAAGGGGACGATCACTTGGGAGTGATTGATGTCGGGAAGTTCCGCAGCGCTTGGTCAACGCTGCGGAACGTGAAACGGCCGGTGACATCCATCAGTCCGCAGCAGTCAGCGCCTTTCGGGATGCTCACAAACGTGCCGGGAAAGATCAGCACCGTGGCCTAGGTACCGTCTTCCTCCATGATCAGCACCGCCCACCGATCGCCCAGTGCGTTAGTTTTGGCCCGGTACTCCCGAATGTCTCCCCAGGGCCACGAGCCCTACATTTCAGACCACGTCACGCGCAAAGTTGAAGAGTCGGCAAAGTAGCCGCTGATCAACGTTCCTGCGCTTGCAAGCTCAGTGTGTTGAAGGGTAGATCTCGCTGGGTAGATCACGCTGATGGCGGTGTGGTCGTTGAGGCCGGCCGCGCCTGGGGATGTTCTCAGTCTGTGGCGTTTGCCGGCTCTTCGCACTTGAGGGTGGGGTCATAGGTTGAGGCCTCCGCCGATCAGGAGCATTCGGAGGCGGTAGTTGTTGCGGTTGGGGATGCCGCGGGCGACGCGGCGGTGCAGCTCGATGAGCCCGTTGACGGCTTCGGTGCCGCCGTTGCTGGCCCGGTTGGTGTCGAAGTAGGCCAGGAACGCTTCTTTCCACCGTTTCAGTGTTGTGCCGAGGCGTTTGATCTCGGGGATCGGGCACGTCGCGAAGCAGCCCAGAATCCGCTGAGCGGTAGCCCGCCCGGTGGGTAGGTCCTTGTTTTTGTACGCGTCGCGCACGAGTTGACTGGCTTGCCAGGCCAGGTAGACCTCCTCGTGGCGTTCATCGGCTGCAATAGCTCGATCCAGGCGTGCTCGTTGCCGGTCGGTGAGGCGTTCTTGCCCACATCGCAGGATCGTTTGGATGCCGTACAACGGGTCACCGCGGCGGCCTCGGTGACCGGTGGTTTCCTGCTGGACACGACGCCTGACTTCATCGACGGCTTGGGTTGCGAGCTTCACGATGTGGAACGGATCCACGACCGCGATCGCATCATCGAGATGGTCATCGATCGCGTTTTTGTACACGTGGAACGGGTCCAACGTGGCGACCTGGATACCGTCACGGAACGCTTCGCCGCGTGCGGTGAGCCACCCGGCGTACACGGCACCAGACCGGCCCGGGACCAGGTCCAACAACCGAGCGTTGGTGTGCCCCTTGATGTCTCGGGTCAGGTCGACCATCCCTGTGAAGAACTTAGGTCCATGTTTGCGTTCGGACACGTGGTGCCACACATGTTCATCGACCCCGAGCATGGTGACCCCCGCGAAGCGGGTTTCATCATCGACAGCAGCTTGTAACAGCGGGCGGATCGAGTCCCACACGGTGTGCCACGTGGTGCCCATTTGCCGCGCCAATCCGCTGATGCTGGCGTGTTCGCGCCGTAACTGCCCGATCGCCCACCAACAGGCCCGCTCGGTCAGCAACGCCCTCGGCACCGCCACCTGTTCGTTTTGCTCGGTGAACGACCCAACCGGGCACAACAACTCGGGGCAGACCCACCGCCGTTTGGACCAGATCACCGTCACCGGGACACCCGCCGACGGGATATCGACCAGGCGGACCGGCCGCCGGCCGTGACCGTGCGCGACGACACCGCACGTGGTGCAGCCCATCAACCCTGGCGGGGATTCCACCCGCACCGTGAGCGCCCCGCCAGCGCCACGCTCCACCCCGATCACCCGCAGCCCCGGCAGGCCGATCAGTAGGTCGCACCGGTCGCAGTAATCGTCCTCGTTCGGGCAGCACAACGTAGGGTCAGACATCGGTCGAGGTCCTTGACATCAGAAGAGGTAAGAGTCCTCTGATTTTCAGGGGCCTCGACCCCACACCACCCCACCACCGGCTACCGGCGTGTCTCCCTCACCCCACCCTCAAGTGCGAGGAGCCATCAATGCTCTGCCCACGCAACAACCGGGTACACCCCGCATGCGCGATCGCGGGTGCAACATCTGGCCGTGGCAATCGGAGCAGGGAACTGTCCGTGGATGAGATGATCGGCCCGATAGTTGGTAGCCCCTGATCCAGGGGACCATGTACGCCCTTGCAGCTCGGTAACTCGAGAAGGATTGACGATTTGAGCCAACATGCGTCGCGTGAGCAGGCAGATAGCGGATGGCCCACCTGGGGCAAAGCCGTCGAAGATGCGCTCACCTCGCAAAATATCTCGACCAACGCGGCGGCGGCTCGACTCGATGTTCGGAACGTAACATTGCGGAGGTGGCTTGACGGAAAATCACCACCAAGGCTTGCGCTACTGCCAGATTTCGCAGCCCTTACCGGACTCAGCCACGCATATCAGTTGTCCCTTGGCGGCGTACTACCAAAGTCGTTGCGCTCAGATGCACATACGATTCAGGTCGCGGCGGAGCTACGCAATGCGGTCGGCACTGTCGAGCAACTTCTATCGCGCGCTGCGGAGCTGGCATACGCTGACGCAGGTGCCCGGCTGGCTGGAATTCTCCTGGGGAATGCCAGCGGCCTCCAGATCACGCTCCGTCGTGCCTATCGCGGCGCACGCCATCCGATCCATCTGAGTACCTACGTAGGTGTCGATACTCAGAAACAGGACGATGTTGAGGATCTCCGTCAACTAGTGACCCAAATCGTTGGAGAATATGCTGGTGCTTTCGGGGCTAGCTGGCGCGAGCAGGATGCACATGACTGGAAACCACCACGCCCCCGACTAATCTTGAACGTTCCTCAACATGAGCGCCCCAGGGCGCCCATTGACATACCATTGACCGCCGCACCCAACTTCTTAATGCTTGGTTGCCCTTATTCGCACGCGGAGTACGTTGGAGCACTTATCGCCGAGTCGCTTGGGTATGGATATCACGACTTGCGTTATAGCGTCTCACCGCCACTCGATCGAGCACCTACTGATCCGTATGTGACCGAGGCGAGAATTCGATACACTAAGACTCTGTTGCGTGACGAACGACTAACAACTAAATATGTGTCCTCGATTACTGATCACCGTGTGATTCCAAACGTAATTGACGAACTTCGGGAGAGCGATATCGCATGTGTAATTTACATACGAAGCCAGGATCGTTTACTCGAACGTGGCGCCGAAGTTTGGGGTATAAAGCAGGACGAAATACGAGATCTTCGAGATGTGCTCGACCAACTTGTCGCAGAATCTCCATGGCCAGCGATTATTGTGTCTATGCCAGACGAATTACTCTCCGAGGATCCTGAAGGCCCGATTGTAAGCGACCGTATTGCTGATATTTCTGTCATGATAGCCGCTGATGTCTGGCGCGTCCTCACGACACATCGCCTTGTGCCCCGTGGAGACTCCGCACTCGGCACACTCAGGGGCTTTTTTGATGATCAAGGAAGATCAAAAAACTCTTCTGAGTTACGCGCCCCTCTAGTTAATAGCCGGTTGCGGATGCCACCAAGGGCTCATACCAGCGATTAATTAGCGTGCTAGTGATCTTTCAAGAATAAGTTTGGTAGCTGCCCCTGCAGCGTCTGCAGCCAGGAGTCCGATCATGCCCGCCGTGAAACTAAGGCTGGACCGGCGCAGGACAGGGAGGGTAACCGACTTCTCGGGGTTGAAGCGTCCTAGGGTGATGTGCGGGCGAAACTGGTCACCAATAAATTCGTAACCGAAATTCGCTAAATTATTGGCCTCTACCATGGATAGGTGAGAGTCAGGCTCACCGGTGTGGTAACACAGGGACGAAAGTCCAGAAATTATCTGCGCCTGGACGCTCACAAGGTGAGAAGTCTTTTCGTAAGAAACCTCTGAGTATCCATTTGCCGTTAAGGCGAAACCGGTCGCTCGACATGAAATTTCTCCAGACTCACGAAGAGTTCCCATAAGTGATTCGAGCCGGGCGGCGACATCTTCAGCATTCTGGACGTCAAACATATATAACGTCATGTGTGGTCGCAGAGTTCTACCGATTGTGAAAGAGCAGTCTTCAGCACTTATAGAATGTGCCGACTCAACCAAGTTCTTGGAAATGTCGGGTGAAGGCAGCAGAGCAACGTTAACACGCATTAGCCTGGTCTCATTTCTACTAGTTAATCAGATGCGCTCTGCGCCATGTCCATAACCTCGGGCAGGTCGGTTGTTACTCCGTCAACATCCAAACTATATAGCTGCCGCGCACGATCTAAATCGTTTACCGTCCAGGCTACAACTGTGCTCGTTACTTCACGCAGTTTTGCTAGCGAATCTGGGGTAACAAGCGAATGCCGGATGGACACACCCGTATCTTTAATCTCGCTCGAGATAGCGGCTGTCAGCTCCATAGTATTACGTATTGTTCGCCATGTCTCGAAGCCGCGTTCACGAAAAAATTTTAAATCTTCGATAACGTGCGTACTTACCAAAAAACGGCTAGGCTCCACCAGTGGAATAAGTCTCTCATTGAGTTGCTTTCTACGCCATGGAAGATCTTCTTTTAAATCAAGAACTATGCGATATGGAGCCGGTACGAGCACGACTGTTTGGAGAAGGGACAGATCCTGAAGGTACATTCGATAAAGACGGAAGTTTGGACCATCATTCTCTATCCATCCAGGCACTCTGAGCACAGGAAGGAAATGTGAAACTATCACGCCAGATCGATGAATTCGTACATCTACTTCAAATAGCTTTGCGCCCGCAGAAGCTAATTTCGCACATTCAGATAACCCTCTCGGCGTCCTGTGCGCTACGGCAAACATGTATTTTGCGCAACCCAGATCATGGGGTCGGCCACCTCCTTCGCAGTTGATAGGTCCAATCAGTATTTGACGTTCGACCATCAGCGCTCGATGTGAAGGCAGAGGTCACGGTGTGCTTACAAAGCATCATAAGCCTACGGGTTCATGACGGGATGTGGCGTAAACCCCTCGGCGAGTCAGCAGGTCCTAATGGTGGGGCGCTTCAGTCGACGCCTCGGCTCGAGGCGAGGTCTTTGTCGTGCAACTGTGCCGCATCGTCGAATAAAGGAGGCAAAACGGCCAGCCCAGCCTGACGAAACTCTCGCCCAGAGGACGATCGAAGACGCGTGAGGCCACCTGGTCATGAGAAGAAGCGACAGCAAGACACAACGTTGCAAGATCCGAGCGGATACGCGGATCTCGTGTCGTCGTTCTCGGCGCACCACATCAACGAAAAAACCTAGGTTATATGAGGATTTGACAGACTCATCGGTACCTCAGTAACAACCCAGACGTCGCCAGCCCGGCGATGCTCGGCGGCGTCCCACGACGGTTCACTCCAGCGACATTTGGTAGAGCGGGCAGCATCGTCGCTGACAGCAGCAATGCGAGCCTCACATGCGCAATGACTATTATATGTGAGGTACTGGTGATTCGGTAGGCACAGAAGCACAGGCAGCTGTAGATCTGGCGATCTTCCCGCCAGCCGGCAGCGACGATGGGATATGGCCAACTATTGAATTTCAAAATGATTGAAAATTTGGTCCGAGAACCTCAGTTCAAGGCGGTCTACGTCGATCTGGACAACACGTTAATTAAGGGATCAGCGTTGTTTCACCTGGGTAGTGCATTAGCTGCTCGCGGTGTCCTCCGACGATCAGATCTGGCTCGACTGGCAGTTCACCACATCGTTTATCGACTTGCTGGAGAGCACCCACGGCTGATCACCACCGCTAGGGATCACAGCCTGCATCTGGCTGCAGGACTACTCGTCGAGGACGTCCTGACTGGCGCCGACCAACTATATGACCAAGTGCTCGCTCCACGCTTGTGGCAAGGAACGATGCGATTGCTCCGAGCCCATCTCGATGCCGGCACACAGGTGTGGTTAGCCACCGCTGCGCCAATCGAACTAGCCGAGCTCATTGCACGTCGCCTGCGGTTATCTGGTGCGCTAGGCACGCGTGCGGAGGTAATCGAGGGCATGTGGACGGGGCGACTAAATGGATCGCTGCTGCATGGGCCTGCCAAAGCGGCCATCGTGACCCAGCACGCCGATCAGCATGGATGGAGTCTGGCTGACTGCATCGGGTACAGCGATTCTGTTCAAGACCTACCTCTGCTAGCCGCGGTGGGTCATCCTGCCGCGGTCAACCCCGATCGCGCATTGCGACTGATCGCAGTTCGCCGTGGGTGGCCAATCCATGACTTCCGCTCACGCTCCAGAATTCGGACTCCTCACCGTAGGCGTTAGAAACGCTCAGGACACTGGCCATCCGCTTGGCCTAACCGCGTTACACCTCTACACACAGGCAGACCTCCACGCGGTGGGGTCATCAACGCATAGGGTCGACTGCTGTGGGACTCTTTACTCCGAGGGCGGGACCCCTCCTAGATGGTGACGACGCCGCGGTGATTCGTGTCGCTCATGACGTTCTGCCGGAGTTGTCATTCGCTATACAGCGGAAGGTGCGCGAGGATCACTCTTTCGAGAGGCTTCGGTTGATCTGCCTCAGTGACGCAGATTCAAGCGATGCCGGAATGAGAGCGCGCTGCGAAGCCATCCAGACCGTAGTGGAAGAGCTCCGGTCCCTTGGGTTCGTGGCACATCAACTCGGGCCGGCATTTTCAGAGTGGAACGATGTCGACGTCGTCGGACGGCGGGTAACCTCAGCCTCCTAAACGGCCCGAAAATCGTGAAGCGGTCGAAGCCGAGGAATACTCAGTGGTCTGAACACTTCCCGGCGACAGCGTGTTGTACAGACGCAGGAGCAACAACCTGTTGGCCAAGGCCAAGTCCACACCGCAACCACGGCGGCCGCGCCGGTCCCAGGACACCCGCCGCCTCACCTGAGTCACCACGAGCTTCACGAGCTTCACGAGCTTCACGAGCTTCACGAGCTTCAGATAGTCCACGGACACTTCTGTTTTCGGCAACCAGTGACGCACCGCGGGCCGGAACGATGCGTTCGGTTCGGTCGCCACGACCCGAACGCTTTGGAGCCACCAGCGCGGTTGGGCCTTCGACCATCAGTGCACCGCGGCACCGCGGCACCGCGGCATCGCTCATAGGCTTGAATACTCGTGGCCCTGACTTGCCGGGCTGACTAGTTACCACCCAGCCTGCCCCAGGGCCACGGGGCCTAATTTTCAGGCCACATCACGCGCAAAGTTCAAGAGCCGCGTCGACAGCAATGAACTGCCAACTTTAGGCATCTCAGAGATCACACGGTGGTGCTCTATTTCATCAGTGTTGTGCCGCCACCCCACACGCAAAATGCATCACATAGATGAGTCATACCTGTGCCCAAATTTAGGCATCAAGAGTTCTGGTAAATCGTCGCGCGAGTCTGCAGAATCCCTCATATCGGGAAAGATTATTAATAGGCTTTCCAGCGATGAAAAGAAGCTACGGCAGCTTACTCGCCGCACGAGAAGACCCAATCTAAGGGAGACCGAGCACCATGGCGACGAAGAAGACTCACCACGTTTGGCCGATCTGTATCAGTACCGGCAAGGCGCGTTATGGCGAACGGAAAGACACCAAGCTGGCCCTTTCGGAGGCCGCACGCCTGCGGTCCGTGGCCGAGCGCAACGGTGCGCTGTGCACATGGACGGTGCTGCGCGCTTACCGCTGCGACGAATGCTATGGCTGGCATTTGACATCGAAGCCCCAGTCGCGTGGGTGGGCCGCCTGATGCCAATCAGCTTCACGGCTCGCGTCGCCCATTGCGCAGTTATCGGCTTCGTGATGTCTGCTTCGATGACGCTCAGTGGCTGCAAAGCGCCCGAGGATCACGGCCTCATTCTGGGCGTGACGGCCAGTGCGGCTGAGCCCGCACCGAGCCTCGCTCCTCTGGTGGGGGCGCTAACTACCCATGCGGTGGGAGCCGTCAATCCGGGTGGTGGCGCGGTCAAGGTTGTGGTCGGGAACAACACGGATACTCCGGTCGTCGACCTGACACCGCTGAGGTCGTCCCAGGAGGTCGAGCAGGATCCGGACCAGGCGCAGAAGTTGGTGGCCAGCAAGCTCCGCAAGTTGCAAGCAGTGTTGGACATATCCACACCACAGAAGCCGGGTCTGGACCTGATGGGCCTCTTCCGGCGCACGGTACAGGCTTCCTCCTCCGGGGACAGTCTGCTGTTGGACACCTCCGGTGTGAGCACCGTGGACCCGCTCGACCTGCGGGTCACTGGGTGGTCCATTGATGTCGCCTCCACGGTTACCGATCTGCGCAAACGGGGCCTGATTCCCGACGCCCGGGGGCGCACGGTTCGGTGGATTGGTCTGGGCGTCACCGCCGGTACCCAGCCTGAGTTGACTCTTCCCGAGGTCAAAACGGTCACGGATCTGGCTCTGTCGGTGTGCCGGGCTAGTGGAGCGGTTTGCTCTGCGGAGTCCGGCGATGTTCCCCGGACTCCACCGCACTCGACTCAACCCGTGCCGGTGGTCACGGTTGGCCGTACGACAACGACGTGCACTCGTCCGATCAACCTGCCTGGTGACGTGCTTTTCGACCGAGGCAGTACGTCCTTGAGCGTCAATGCCGACCAGGCCTTGGGGACTGTTGCTGCCCAGCTGGCGACCTGCCCCGCGGGGCGGGTCGCCACGATCACCGGTCACACCTCCTCTGAACTGAGCGGCGACCACGAGTTCGCGTTGTCCAAGGCCCGCGCTGTAGCCGTTCGAGCCCGCTTGCTGCAGCTCGGGGTACCGATGCACGTACTTGGTGCCGCGATTGGTGTCGGCGACACCCGCCAGGTTGTAAACAACCTGCCCGATGGGCAGCGCGTCGACGCCCTCGCACAGCTGAACCAACGAGTTGAAATCACCATCAAATGAAGGAAAATACCGTGTCAATCCAGTCCGAGATCAACCCGCCCGAAGCTGACCCGAGCCCTGTCCATATGCGCGTGGTTCCTAGCCCCGAGCCGACACCACCCAGCATCCCCACGATGCACACGCTGACTTCGATGATCGGTGTGGGCCCGATGCCCTGGACCAAAATCGTCCAAGGCCACCACATGGTTAAAGAGTCCGGCCGCATCCGGGTCCCGCGCCCGCCTACGCAGCTCTCACACGCTGAGGACGACGTGCGCCGTCGCGCAGAAGCCCGTGCTCAGCGCAGCCTCGACGCCGGGGTCAAAAAGGCCGACAAGGACGTTGACGTGATCAAAGGCCTACACGCCGAGTTTCTGGTCAACGAGGTGGTCTTGGGCCACCTCGACACAACTCGATACGTGGGACCTCACGGAGAAAGCCTGTCGACCCCGGAGACCGCCGGAAAGCTCGCGACCTGGACGCAAAAGGTGAGTGATGACGAGGACGAAGGTTCCGTCGCTCACCGGCGGACGGATCCCCGGGACAAAAAGTTTTACCCTGCGATCTTGTGCGCCGACATCGTCGTCCTGACGTTGATCTGGTGCAAGATCCTGAACGTCAACTTCCGCACTTTCTGGACCGAACCGGGCGGATGGATCAAAGCAGGCACCGCGCTCACCTTTGGCTTAGTCGGCACCTTCGCGCTGTCCATTGTGATGACCCACCTGGGAAAGCATCACCGGTCCTACCGAGCAAGCCACGGCGGGTGGGATTTCAGCGGTGGGAACCGGCGGATGCTGATCGGCGAACTCGCCGCGACCTTCCTCGTGATCATCCTGGTCGCTGCGGTAATGGCCGCCCGGGTCGTCGCGGAAGCAACTGGCCCGCAGAGCACGATGCTGCTGTGGCTGCTCGCAGTCCTGTTTGCAGCGCTGATGAGCGCTAGCGCCTACCTGGCGTATAAATCCGAGTTCAACAACGGGTCACTACTGACAGACAAGATCGACGTGCTCGCCCCGCAGGTGCATGTCAACGACGCCACCAAGAAACAGGTCGAGACTAAGCAGTCCATCCTGTTGGAGACGTCCGGCAAGCTGACCGGTAAGCTCGAACGTCACCTCGTCAAGACCAGTTCTGCGGCGCTGGCAAGTGTGGAGAAGAGTCGGGAAGACCGGACCATCCGGTACGCCCGAAGTATCCATCAGCAAATGGGCGCGTCGGGTCAACTGCCCGCTCCTCGCCTCGATTTTAGCGGTCTGGAATTGGCTCTTCAGCAGGCCAAGCAGCTGCGGCGTCACCAAGATCAGCTGGAAGTTCTCGACGGCAACAGGGCCACGCCGTGAGTAGTTTTATGGACAAGGCAAAGCGCGTCCAGGCCGCCGCCCAAATCACCGGGCTCCTTGCAAGTAGCGGGCATGCCCCGCCGCCGGCGAAGATGTCCGCCGCTCTGCGGGATCAGTGGAGCCAGAGCCAGCGCGCCTCACCGGAAGAAATCCACCGCAAGATTCAGCGCCTAACGACGAAGAACTACCAACCGACGACCTCGCTGACCAAGAAGGACAGCAAGAAGCTCCGCGGCAAGTAGCAGAGCCCCTCACCAAGAGCACAACGCGCAACCACCTCGGCCGCGAGTTGATCGTCGGATGGGCCCAAACCCCTCCGGCGATCAAGCTTGCCGCGCCAAAGCAACCCGGTACCCGTCTGTCGGGTTCTACTCACCGCACGGAGACTTCATCGGTTCTTCACTTGACTCCACCGCTGGTCTCCCCGTGTTTGACCGGCCGCAGGCGGTCCGGTTGGGTCGCAATTTACCGGAGCACAGTTGCTCAGGTTGGTGGACCTTTGGTGATGGGGTGCCGGTCGAGGTCGGGTTGGTAGAGGCCCCGGTAGGAGTGGATTTGCTCGGCGGTGCGCACGGTGATCGCGGTGCGGTGCGGGTCACGGTTGGCTTTGGATTGCAGTTGTTGCCGGGCCCGTCGGCCATCTTCGCGGTGGTGCATTCGGACGGGATCGCGACGGTCGCGCTCGGGTCGTCCGCGTGCTGTCGTTCGACTTCGATGACGTACCACTTCTTCCTCGCCCGCTTCTTCGCCGCAGTTTTGGCGGCCGGGCCCTACGGGGTTGGGCGCTCGGGCGTGGTGCCGGGCTGGGCTGGTATCGCGGTGGGGGTGGCCTCGATGTCACCCACTGGTGTGACGGGATCACGGCGCTTGCTTGTGCTCCTGCGGCCACGTCCCGCCGACACGGTGGTCGGCGTCTGCGGTGACGCCGAAGATGGTGCCACCGCCGGCGCTGGTGTCTGCTCGTTGGTGATGGCATAGGCACCGCGTCCGGCGAGAGCGTCATAAAGGACGCTGCGGGAGACGCCAAGATCCCGAGCGATCTGTGCTTTGGGGATCTGCAACGCGACCTTCTGACCCACCGTGGTGACCTGCTCGGCAGTGAGCACGGGTTTACGTCCCTTGTACGTGCTTTTGGCTTTCGCGATCGCGATGCCCTGGCGTTGGCGTTCCCGGATCAGCGAGCGTTCCAACTGGGCGACCGCGCCGAGCATGTGTAACTGGAACATCGCGTACGGGTTGGCTTCGTCTTTGGCGAACGTGAGGTGTTCCTCCACAAAGTGCACCGTGACGCCCTTACTCGTGCACTGCTCCACGATCTGCGCGAGATCGATCACCGAGCGGGCCAAGCGGTCCATTGACGCGACGCGCACCGTGTCCCCCTCGCGCACATACTCCAGCAACTCCCCCAACGCGGGCCGGTCCTCGCGGCTTTTTCCACTGAGGTGATCAGTGAACGTGCGATCCACCTCCCCCACGGCGCTCACCTGCCGGTCAGTGTGCTGATCCACTGAGGACACCCGCACATACGCCACTGTCTGAAACTGCACGCGGACCACGTTACTGCCGGAACTGACCGAATAACAGATGGATTACGACAGAACGACAGTTTTTTGATCCATCTCACATGTCCGACATGGGTATACCCCAGAACGACAGATTTCTGGGTGTTCGGGCGATCCTCACGCGACCCGAGGTCACTGCCTGTGGCTTGTCCGTTGCCCTGCTGCCGGCGCTTTCCTGTTGGTGGCTCAAACCCTGTCGCTGAAAGCGCCTGAGACATTTCACGGCGGGACACTTAACCGAGACATCTCGGTGCCCGACGATCCGGCCGGGCCGAGTGGTCGCCGCGACGGCTGCTGGACGTCTCATCAACGTTTGCCTTGATAAGACAGCCACGGGATGCCTAACTCACACGATGCGCCCTTCCTCGTCTATGTGTCGGGGTCGCCCACGTAGGGCGAGAGCATGTGAACGCCCGGTGGTGGTGTGTCTCCAAGTCCGGATGGCGGGACCTTCCAAGACGAGACGCGCGCGTTAGGTCTACGTTGCCGCCGCTGAACTTCGCTCGGGCGAAGGATACTCTGCCGATGGCCCGGCCCTAAGACCGGAAATTCATGCCGTGATGCATCTATATGATGCCGAGCGATCAACCAAGCGACAGAAGAGGACGACCGCCGGATGCCGTGGACCAACGAAGAGCGGGAAGAACGTCTGCAGGACATCCTGGAGTCGATGAAAGCGATCTTTCAGGCCGACCCCGAGAAGGCGGTGCGCAGCCAGGAGTTCATTCAGACCTTCCACAGCTTCGTCGCCGATGACTTTCGAGCGTTCCTGACCACGAAGGCTACGAAGGCCGGCGTGAAGGTCGTCGAAGAGGCGAAAATCTTCGGCTCGTACAAGTCTAAGGACGTCGATGTCGCCGTCGTCCACCCCACGAATGGCCCGCTGATCTTGGTTGGCGTGCGTAGCCAGATGAGCTCAGTCGGCAAGAACGTCCTGACGTACTACCAGGACATCGTCGGCGAGGCGATTTCCCTCCAAGAACGCTTTCCCATGTGCACTACTGGGTACGCCTATCTTCACCCGCTTGAGGTCGTGCCCTGGCAGAAGAAGGATGGGAAGTGGGTCAAGGCCGAGAACCCGAACCACCATCGTTTCGCACGCATGTACGCCGCCATCGGAGACCGTGACGACCGCCTGTACAAGCACCAGACCGGCTCATACGACCACTTCGCCTACTCCGTAGTCGACTTCCAGTCTGACCCGGTAAAGCTGCGCGATGACATCATCAAGCGCGCCGTCGATAGCCTCGAAATGTCAATCCTCACCTTCGTGCCGCGGCTCGTGGAAACCTTTCACTCGCGCAACCTCTGGGTACAGGACATCTTCGAGCCGACGAAGACCGAGGAGTTCCCAGACGAGGACGACGAAGAGGGCGAAGAGCACCTCGATGATTCGCTCCTGACCTCTAACAAAGACTGATCTAAGTCTGGTTCTGCGCCTTGCGCCAACAAGCGAGAGTGTCTGCGCCCTCCCATATAGCGGCCAGGCCGTCGGTGCCCACGAGATTCTCGATTGACGTTGCACCGGCTGCGTACGCAGCGGCAGCATCGCCCGAGCGGAGGGCAACGTTGAGCTTCTCCGCGTCACCGTGTGGCGTCGACGCAGGATTAAGGATCCGAACGGCGTCGGCCTCACGAGGGACGGCAATCATGACGCCCCCGCCGAGCGAGTGGATCTGCAGCTCTGTACTGAGCAACGTCAACGGCGTGTACCAGGAGTTCACGAAATTTCTCGGGTCCTGGTCTACCTTGGCATAGCCGCACAGCACGCTGTTCGAGGCCACCCAGCCCGCATCGTTGAGGTACAGACGCGGACGGTCACTGAACGTGGTGAGCACCAGGTCAGGCGTCTTGACGCCAGGCACGCGGTACCAAGGCTTGCGGATGCGGCACTTGTAACCCATGTCCACGCCGTCGTGTTCACCCTGAGCGACGTACTCACGCTCGCCCTTCGTGAGCTTTTCGCCAGGAAGCCAGAGCCAGGAAGACGGACTCATGGAGCTCGTATCGACGCCTCCGCGCGACAACTGACGGGAGCTCCCAATGGTTGGTAGGAGTGAGCCTTTAGGCAGGCGGAAGCTCTTGGTGGTGCGCTGGTCGGGGTGGAAGAAGGACTTGTTGCCCGACACGTAGCCGATGTTGAACTTGACCCGGTCGCTGGCAGGGGACGTATGCAGGTCGATCACTGCCAGGGCGTCACGCGTGACCTCAGGTAACAGCGCGTACTGGAAGGCGCGCTCGCCCCTCACGACGTCTTGAAGCTTGATCGGCACGCCAGCTCCGATGCCGGCAGACAGATCAGCAAGTCGATCATGCGCGAGCTGCTCGACGTACGAAGTCGTGCCGCCGCGCTCCTCGGCAAGGAGGACCAAGACATTCTGCATGATGTCCCGGAACACGCGCTCACGGAACCTCAGTACACGGATACGGCCGAATGAGCGCCCCAAAAGTTCCCATAGTGGGCGGGCGTAGCGGACGTACGTGAAGTCCAACGGGAGCACGAACGCCAGCCGCCCGCCCCGTTTGAGCTGGGCGGTGGCCTTGGAGACAAACGGCATCCAGACGCTGCCAGCGGTGTCCATCGCCAAGCCGCCCATCGTCGAAGCGGCGGCGTCGAGCGCGTTACGCCGGAGAGTGCTGTCAAGCTCGCGCACGCGGACAAATGGCGGGTTACCGATGACCACGTCCGACATCGGAAGGTTCGTCGCGGAGAGGAAGTCGCCGACGTGAACACGACTCTTCGTCACCGCACCGCTCGCTACAGCCTCAGCGGCTGTGGCGGGATCGAGCTCGCAAGCGTGCAGATCGAGAGCGTCCCAGTTGCGCGACGTCGCGTACAACTGCGCCGCAAGAGCGAACTGCCCGTCGCCAACACTGGGCTCGACGATCACATCCGACTCGCCGCGAACGGCCCAGCGGACCATCACGTTCGCAGCGTCGTCGGGGGTGAAGTACGCGCCGCGACGACGCTGGGCGGTCCGCTCCGCTCGAGCGTTGAGGGCAATCTGCCGCCCGAAGTCCTCGATCTGATCCTCGCGGTATACATGGCCGTGCATCGTCGCGATCGGTGCAGGCATTGCAGCCGCGATGCCGGAAGTCGCGGCCTGGGAGCGTGTTGCCCACACACGGAACGTATTGACCGAGACACCGAGCATCGCCGCGGCACGGCGGTTGTCGACAAGGCCATTAACAGGTCCAAGATCGTCGGAGAGGACTTCAGTGGCGCGCTGCATACTCATTTAGCCACCGTAACGCATCATTACATATTCACTTGAGTCATTAGGTGTTGAGATCTCAGCGCGCTGCTAGCTGACGGGGCGCTGCTCTCTCAAGGTCGCCGCGCCTACAGTGGCCCGGCGCGACGCGTAGTGAAGGCATCCCAGCGGGCCAACGTGTGAGGTGGGCGTACCCCAACTGCACTGCATACCGCAGTCTGCGCGGATCAGAGGGGCCTTGACCTCATCCATGTGGGGGTCGGTTTTGAGCCACCGGGCCGCGAACTCATTCCTTTTGCGAGTGGTTGACCTGCGTCGACGCCCTTCTGGGCCGCTGGTCTGTTGGAATCGTCCGTTTGCGATGGACCCCGCCTCAGCGTCGCCGAAACAGCCACTAGCGCTATTCGCTGAGGAACCCGTTGGCGGCTGGTGGGATCTGCTGATCTGCAATACCGAGGCCACTCCAGGTATCTCCTACACCGAAGGTGTGGCCGGTCGGCACGATCACCGCGTCGCAGTGGACGCTTTCCAGTTTGCCGCGCACCACGAACACATGCCCCTGATCCGTCATACCAGAACTCCTCCGTAACCAGCTCAAGGCTGATGATCAGTGTCAGTGCCGTCAAGGTACGTGCTGCGGGAGCCCAGCACGAGCGGTTGCGGATCCGAGAACTCAGCGTTGTCGGTGGTCCGCCTTATAGTCAAAGTGAGGATAAAACAAGAGGAGACATCATGGAAGATCAGACCCAGCAACAGTCCACCTTCGATGCGCGACTGGAGCAGGAGTGGGCGGGCTATCAGGTCGCGCTCGGTGACCACCTGGCGAAACTGCCAGAAGCCGAGCGGTACGAGGTGCGTTCGCCTGACCAGTACGACGTGCCGTTGATCGTGGTGACGCGGCAGGAGCAGCAGTCGATGTTCCACCTCACCGCTCCGGTGCTGGCAACCGAGCAGTCGAACCTCCCGCTCAACGCCACGCGACGCAAGCAACTCAAGCGGCTCGGCATTGGTACCCAGGCCAGCACCTTCGAGTGGCAGCTCGCCAAAGGAGACCTGCACCTCGCCGACCACATCGCGTGGGTGGCCGTGCAACTCCTACGCACCATCTACGACGTGCCATCGCCCGCCTTGCTGGACGCGGACGCACTCACGATCACCGCCCCACAGGAACTGCAGATGGACAGACCGGCGTTCGAGGCGAGCTCCCCCGTGCACACAAAAGGTCCGCGCGAACTAGCCGATGCCGTGGAGCAAACACTGGAGCAAGTTGCGCCGCACCTCGCGCACCGCAACGAAAACTTCTTCAGGATCGGCGACGAAGAAGGCGCGATCAGAGTGCGGGTGGATGAAAATCCGCAATTGATCTGGGTGTTCACCACACCTGTAAGAGTGCGCGCCACGTCCACAGCAACACGTGAGGTCGCACTCCTTAACCGCGACGCGCACTTCGGCCGCTACTACCTCAAGGACGGGTGGCTCATCGCCGAGGTACGACTCCTGGCCAACCCGTTCGTGCCGCAACACCTGATGGACACCCTCACCGGGCTCCTGGACGAAACCCGCGGACTCGCGCAGGACTTCGCCTGGCGCACCCACGGCACGGTCCTGGACGCATAACAGTTCCTGCCGGGATCATCCAGAACGGGCCTGGCGACGGTCGGTCACACCGAGGTGGAAGAGGCCGTACTCCACGGTGTAGCTGGGCTGATCGGGACACCACTGTTCGCGGACCTGCTCTGCGATGTCGAGGTAGAGCGCGTACGTGGCCCCAGACCAGCCCGTTGCACCCCACCCCAGAGTGGTGGCGACCAGCCTGTCCAGAATGAGCGGTCGATGATCGACCTTGCAACGGTCGTACGCGGAGAAGTGCAGCCATTTGGCGAAGAAGGCCGGCCCCAACCCGAACACCTTGTTCTCCCCGCCCCGCATCATGCTCGTGTAAGCAGCCGGCGGGTCCACGACCGCGAGGTCGCGGGCCGCGAGCAGTTTCGAACCCAGCTTCGGGTCGGCGAGGGCTTTGACGCACCGGCTCACGCTGCGTGCACTGGTACCAGTCCCCCACGCGCAGATCGCCACGAACGCTGCCACCGCATCCGCCTCCGAGGCCACGGTGATGGCCTCATCAAAAAGCTCAGCACGGGTCACCCTGGCCGGCTCGGCGCGGTCGATGATCTCCGGACGGTCCATGCCGGCCGGCCACCGTTTCGCCCAGTGCGCCGGCCAAAACGTGAACCTCTGGGCGCGGACCTGCGCATCAGAGGGCGGACCATCCGGATACGACATCTCAAGCCGAGACACCAAAGTCGCCGCATCGGTGGTGTTTTGCGTCTGAGTTCGTGTCTTACTTCCTGGTTTTGATCAGACAGCATCTGGCGGGTCCTTCACCCCTCACGGGAGGATCAGGTCATGGCAGTAGAACAGTCATCACGGGCTGGCAGGAAGCGTCGCTCGAAGCGGTTCTTGACGCCGTCGGCGAAGTACGAGATTTGGTTGCAGTTGATCCGTCAAGAGGTCACGATCGCCCAAGCGGCCGAGCAGCAACGGGTGGACCGCTCGACGGTGGTGCGGATCCGACAGGTCGCCAAAGAGGGAGCGTTAGCCGCGCTAGCCGCCTCGAAACCTGGTGTTGCGGGCACGGCACGCGACGCGGAGTTGGACGCAGCGAACGCTGAGGTCGCCCGGTTGTCCGAAGCAGTCAAAGAGCTCGCGGTGCAGTTGACGTTGGCGCAGGGAAAAGACGGTTGGGGCTAAGTGGCCAGGTCCCCAATCGTGTCGACGCGGCCACCAAAGAAGGATTACTCGCGTTGCTGGACACCGCGATGGAAGCAGGCTGGACATGGCGGGCAGCGTGCGCGCACCTGGGTGTGTCCGAGCGTCGCTCGAACCGATGGGCGCGCCGCCGGGCCGCCGGCCGGTTGGCGGACGGCGCACCGGGTGGGTCCCCGGTGCACGGCATCCTGCCCGAGGAGAGCGAGGCGATCCTGGCCTTGTTTGAGCAGTGGGGGCAGGTCGATCGTTCGCACCGCAAACTGGCACACCGTGGGTCCTACCTGGGCCGGTTCTGATGCTCCCCTTCCACGGTGCGCCGTGTTCTTCTGTTGGGGGACAAGCACTTCCGGCCCGTGCCCCGACCCGGGACCTCGATCAAATCACCGTTCCCGACCTGGGCGCTCCGCGAGCCGAACTCGATCTGGATCTACGACTCCACCCACTTCACTGCGTGCGGGATGACCGTATTGATCATCGAAGACCTCGTCTCCCGCAAATGGCTCACGCACCTGGTCTCGGTCGAGGAAACACACACCCAAGTCGAGAACGCGTTCACCACCGCCCTGGAGGCCGAGGGGCTCCTGGACGCGGCATTGGAGCGGGCCGACAGTGGGCGGGTGGACCCCGCCTGTGATGAGGGGCTGGCCCCGATCCTGCTCGCGGTCTCCGACAACGGGTCGCAGATGATCTCCCGAGATACCCGCACCTTCCTGACATTGCTGGCGATCGCTCAACACTTCGGCCGGCCCGGCACCCCCACCGACCAGGCATGGATCGAGTCGTTGAACGGGACCATCAAAACCGAGTGGCCCCACCTGCTCGCGATCACCGAACCCGCCGTTCTACGCGCCGAATTGGACACCATCCAAGAGCACTACAACGGCGTACGCCTGCACCAAGGGATCGGGTACGTCACCCCCAACGACGAACACGAAGGACGCGGCGAGCAGATCCGCCAAGCCCGCCGTGAAGGCATGCAATGGGCCCGGCTCCACCGCCTTGCCAGCCGCCGGGCCAAGCGAGATAATCAACCAACCCAAGGACCCCACGATGCTGGGTAATACATCGCGGAAGTCGGACATTAACTCAGACACACCTCACCTGTAGCCCCGCCCGAGCACGAAACCCCCGATGCCGAACTCGCTTCCCAGCAGGTCCGTGACCCACCAGGCCCTGCCTGCCGGCCACGAACCGCGCGAGGCAGAGGGCGCCGGTGTGAAACCCGCCCGGTACGGGGACTGGGCTTCGCCAGTCACCACACCGGGCCAGAGCGGCGACTCGTCATAGGCCCCGTGACACCGCGCCCATCAAACAAACGAGCGCAGGCAGTGTCCCAATGACGACACCCAAGGCGTTGCCCGCTGTGGTGGCCTGAACCCAGCACGTTGGCGGCCGCGTACCGCACTCCCCCCGCCAGATAGACACGAGCGACCCGCCCGGTGGCGATCAAGGAGTAAGCCGCACACCAGACGGGCCTCGTGCCGGTACCGCTACCTGACCAGCAACAGATACCGACGTGGTCACGGTACGACAAACGGCCGGGATGCAGGACTGATCACGGCCACGCCAGCGGCCAGGTCGCCAGGTGGCCAGCAGTAGTGACGGTGCCCGGGCACACTGCCCAGCTACTCCCCCGCCCAGCCCGACTGCGGGGGCGCCCCGCTACCGGCCAGTCCCCCACCAACCCGCCGGTTCCCCCCCGATCACCGGGATCACTACCTGCCTGCTGACAGCGTCAGAGGATGCCGCGCGGCAGGTACCCCACACGCTTCCGCACCGCCGACGGTTACCCCGGATAAGATCTGCTTATCCCCATCAACGACCTCCCGCCGCTGAGCGGCGGCGCCAGACCTCAAACCTGCTGATTAAGAGTCCGGCACTGGCCGTCGATAGACCTTCCGGGCCGTTGGCCGCGTTGGCGGCTCGTGTCTGGACGTCCCGGGTCACCGGCGTTTGAGCCGGTTCGGTAGACGTGCGGGCGGGTTGGGCAGCGTGTCGCCGTTGGCTGCTCGTGCTGCGCTGATCGCGTGGGTGATGGCGTCTACGCTCCACGCGGACTCACTCGACCAGTGTCCGGCGCTCTCGTCGGCGGCGATCGCGTCTTGCATCCGCTGGTAGACCTCGGCTTCGACTTTGAACGCTTTGGTGTTGCCCGTCCTGGTCGTCGCCCGTTTCGCCCCTGCTGTGCTTCTTTTGACGCGACTTGTGGAGCTGAGCGCTGCGTGTGTGCTGAGCGCGTTGGTGACCCACCGATAGAGCGTGTCGGCGTCCCCTCGCCGGTTCGACCAGTCCGCGAGGTAGGCCGCTTTCATCTCCTCGTAGGTCTCGGCGGTGAGGTACACACCAAGGTTGACCCGCGCATCCTGGGCTGTCCGCTGGCGGCGCTGTTCGCGCGCAGTGTCGCCCTGGCCCTCGCTGAGTGCGGCGTCCTTCGTCGGAAGCGTTGCGGACTCGCTCGGAGCTGTTACAGCCTCGGCCTGCGCTTCGGTTGCCTCGGTGTCGGTGCGGTAGACGTTGGTGGGTTCAGTGTCACGGTCGCGGATACTGCGGCGCTTGGGGGGCATGGCTGGCTCTCCTTGCTTATCGGGCTGAGTTGGCGATCACGGTGGCGATTGCTGCCGCGTAGTCGGTGGCGATTCCTGAGCCCGGCGCGTAGATGCTGACGGGCTGGCCGTTCGTGTACGCATCGCGGGCTTGCACGGTCTCGCGGATCGGTGTCGTGACGGTGCCGGGCCGGGTCTCGTGCAGTAGCTCCACGATTTCGCGGTCCAGTAGCCGGCGGCCGTCGTAGCGGGTGGGGATGATCCAGTGGACTCGTTGCCCTGGTCGCATCCGTGAGGCGATCCGCTGGCGGATCACGTCCTCTAGCCGGGCTAGTTGGTCGTATGCCTCGGTCTCACACGCAATTGACGCGATAACAACATCTGCGGCTGCCAGCGCGGACAGGGTGACCAATCCCAGCGAGGGCGGGGTATCAATCACCACGTCATCCCACTCCCCCACCAACGTCGGCAAGTAATCCCGCAGCGAGGTAATGACTTCGGGCCGCTGGTCCAGATCCGCCAGCTCGTCAGTGCCCACAAGCACCGATACGCCGGGCACGCTCGGCGCGGGTACTGCCGCCTCTTGTGCGGTCGCCTCTGCGAGTAGGACATCAGCCGCGGCCGCTGACACTCCCCCGGCATCCCTGATCCCTAGCCGCCGCGTGAGGTTGCCCTGCTGGTCCAGGTCGATCCCAAGCACTGTGCGACCTCGACGGGCCAGCTCGGCGATAACCTCGGCTGCCGTGGTGGTCTTGGTCGATCCACCTTTCGACAGGGCTACGGCATAGACCGTCATCTCATCTCCTCATGCGGTTGCGTGTGTCACTCGCGTTCATTATGTCGTGACTGTTTGTTAGATAGTAGTTGGTGTGAGTGTTGCCTCACGTAGTGAGCGCGCTTCGTAGTGCGGCTCTCGCTATGCTCACGGATGCTCCGCGCCGTGGTGGCGTGGTCCGTGTTGGCCGCTGGGGTCGGGCTCCGCTTGTGAGTCCGACCCCAGCGGCGTCTAGTCCAGGTCTGCCGACGTCGCGTAGTAGTCGAACGCGCCGAGGCGGTGATACCGGCGTATCAACTCCGCCGATCCCACGCTGTCATCGGCCTGCTCCCACTCATCGACGGCTGCGGCCGCTTCGGGGTGGCGAGATGCGGCCAGCGTGACCAGTGCGTCACTCTGCGCGGGTCCAAGGAGCTGGTCTGTAAAACGACCTTCGGCACCTGTCAAGGCTGCGGCCACGGCGCGCAGCTCGTCGTCTGATTTCTCGCTCAGTTCGGCCTCTACCCGTAGACGTACGACCCGTCGCACTGCCATGCGAACTAGGTCCGTGTCGCCCGCGCGGCCTGTCGGAAATACCCGCACGCCTCGCTCGATCTCGCGCAGCGAGTCGAGCGACAATTTTCTGGCCTGCATCGACTCCACCATCTTGTTGAGTGCTTCGCCCTTGGTTGTCATTTCTGGGTGCTCCTTCGGGGTGGCGGGGTGGTTAGTCCCTAGTGGTCCGTGTTGTTAGTTTAACTATCGTAGTTAGTTGTTAGATACTAGTTGTTGTGGGCGGTGTCTCATATGCTGGCTAGTGACTCCGTGGTGCAAAATGGGTGACACGGTTCGCCGGGTTCGGCTCCGCACTCGTCGCACGGCTCGGCCAGCGGTCCGACTGCAAAAGGATTGGTTTCGAGCTCGAGGGCGGTCTGCGCGTCGCCGTGTTGTTCGTCTCCGGCGTACATCACTCCCCCGCTTCCTTGAACGCTTCACGCAATGCCCGCAAGGCGTTGGCTGTCTCGGTGGACTGTTGCCCAAGACTCATGCACTGCCACTGATTACGCCCATGCAGGTAGGCCGCCCATTCACGCGCCAGCGCGACATCAGTCGCCGCTGACAGCGTTACTCCATCGCCGAGGTCGAGGCTCAGCTCTCCTACGATCGCGTTGTTCATGGTGCTCCTTCGTGGTGGCGGGGTGGTTAGTCCCTGATGATCCGTGTTCGATAGCTTTATTCTATCGTAGTTGTTTGTTAGTGAGTAGTTATCGTGGCTGTTGTCTCGCATGGTGAGAGTGTGCGGCTCGCGGGGTGATTTCGCGGGCCACACACTCTCGGTGCTTGTCAGCTCGTGAGGTCCGCGGCGATGTCGGCGATGGCTTCGCCTGCTTTGGCGCGAGTCCACGCTTCGCCCTTGGGCTCGAGGCCGACGTCTCGTAGTGCTGCAGCTAGTGCCTTGTTATCGGCCTTGGCCTTGGCCTTGGCGGCCTTGGCCGATTCGGTGACGGTGACGCCTTCACGGCCAAGCGCGACAGCGGCTACGGCGTCGAGTACGTGTGATGCACGCTCGTACGCGACGGCGATGCGCTGAGCGTCGCGGGTCCATTCGGCGGCGTAACGGGCCGACCCTCGGGCTAGATCGCCCTGTCCGTATGCGGTCAACAGCCCGAACGCGACTGCCTCGGCTTCGGCTTCCATGTCACCTCGGTGCTCTCCGGCATAGGTCCGCTCGTCGTCGCTGCCGTGTAGGAGTGCGTGCGCGATTTCGTGTGCCAGCGTCTCGACGGCTGACCACCCGCCCAGTCCTCCATGCACGACGATCTGGTGTGTCGTGTGCACGGTGTATCCACCCTCGGCCATGTCTCGCCCCGATCGGGTGACGGTCCAACCTTGGCCGGCTATCCACTCAGCGAGACGCGCGAACACTGTGCGAGCCTCACCCTCGGGCAACTCGGGTGCGCCATACGCGGCCGCGGCGGTCTCGCCCTGGTCGTTGGTCGCGTCGCTCGCCCGGTAGGTCTGCTCGATGCGAAACACGGTTTTTCGGATTGCTCCGGGTGCATCCTGGGCGCACTTCTTGCCGGTTTCGGGATCGACCCACATTGACAGCGGCCGAGAGAAGATCGCCAGCGCTCGACCCTGCGGGGTAAACCCACGCTTCGCCCAGATGTACCGGGGAGCGATTTCCTCAGCCGCTGCCTGGAATGCAGCGGCAAACGCTGCATCTTCGCCCAATCCCTCTGCCTCGAACCTGTTCGCGAGTTGGCAAATGATGAGCGCCTGATTGTTGGGGGAGTAGGCCGGGTGACCGGCACGCAATCGCAAGGCACGCGCTGCCATCGCAGCGGGCCACCCTGCGGGGTTCGCGATGAAAGCTGCGGCCTGCTCGGTCAACGCGGCGCGAGTGGCCTGGTGGTCAATAGTGGTTGTCATCTCTGGGTGCTCCTTGTAGTGGCGGGGTGGTTAGTCCCTCGTGGTCCGTGTTGTTAGCTTTATTCTATCGTAGTTGTTTGTTAGTGTGTAGGTGTTGCGTATGTTGTCTCACATGATGAGCAAATTATGCTGAGTGAATTGCTTGACTCGATCGCCACGCTTAGCAGCTCGGGCAAAGCGTGCAGGCATGCCGTCGCGGGGGACTGGTTGCCCTATAGCAGTCGAGTGCCGTTGACCGCTGTTCGTCTCTTACGTGCGCTTATGGGAGGCAGCGCGGGAATGGCAGCTCATCGGATCGAGCGACCCCCCTCGTCCTAAGCCCGCGCGAAGCGCGCACCCTGTGCCACTGCGAATCAAGAGTCGGCTGCGAAACCTGCCGTGCCTACGGGCATGTTGTGCGGGTTGTGCACTGTGTCTCTGTGGGGGCATATGGCGTTGCCGGGTGGGTAAATGGTCGTGGCCCGCGTGAGGGGCTGCACCCCGAACAGGGGTGGTGCGGGGGAGCCGCACGTCAGCGCGGGCCACGACTGTGCGGCACCGGGTGGGGGGGTTGGTGCCGCACTCTGAACGCTAGTTGGGTTGGTTGTGGGGTTTCTGTGTGTGCCGAGGCTGGGTTGGCTCACTGTGCGGGCAGATCGTGATCATCTGCGGACCCGACCCGGGTCTAGGTGCACCAGGGCGCATCAAAGATCAAGTGGCCCAGCGGGGCGCCAGGCGAAGCACGGACCCCCGCGACAAGGGCCACCCGATCCCGCCGCCCAGCATGGACGCGCACCAAGCACAGCACCGCCGCAGACGGCATACAGGCCATACCGCCCGGCGACATACGCCTCACTAACAAACCCCTGACCATGCATCCCAGGGAACCAGCCGGGCCCGGTTCCACAGGGCCGGGCTGGCAATACAGCACTGAATGCCAGTGAGGTCCCGCAACAGGTGCGCACCGGACAAGCAGCCAGGAGGATGGGGGAGTCGGTGGTGGCCGTGTCGGCACGCCCCAGCGCTCACCCAGTGCGTGGGAACAGTTTTCAGGCAGCTGGTCGGACTGTGTGACGGGCCGGGTTTCGTGTCACAGGTCCCGACCCGACCATGTATCGAACACATGTTCTAATACGGTGGTGGGGCAGTCGCGGGCGGAGCGGACGTGGCCACGGCCGCGATCGGTACGTCACGTCTGGGTGAGATACCGAGATATTCATCCTTTTCAACCCCCCGATCCAGGCGTTCTCGTGTCCTGGCGCCGGCGCCGGGGCACGTGGGAAGGTCTAGTGATCGTGGTGCGTCTGGGCGTTGGCGGGGAGCTCGTGGTGGACCAACGGTGGGTGGACGCGAAGGATCTTCGTCCTGCGGTGACCGACCCGAATAGGGCGTTTGGTCTGCGATGAAACGGGGGTCAGTCACGGGTTAAACGTGTGTGGCTGGTGGAGTGGGCCGGGGGCGGATGAAGTAGGCGCCCAGGCGGATCATCGCGTCGTGGTTTAACTCCCAGGTCGCCACGTGTGGCCCGGATCGGCGGTGATAGATCAGCAACCCGACCCGGCTCAGTTCCAACAGACGAGGACGCGCGATCGATGCGTCCAGTTGGGCCAGTTCACATACCCGCGCCAACGTGACGGGCCCTTGGTGACCCGCCACACCCAACACGCTGATCGAGCGGTGATGACCCAGGACCCGCAACACCCCCTCCAGAGTCCGCGCGTCGCCGGTGGGTAACCAATCCGCAATCGCCCCCGGTGGCCACCCACCAGAAACACCACCGCCGGTTTCCTCCCCCTCCACCACATCACAATCAACCTCGTCGACCTCGCCATAATGGACCTCGGCGCTGTCGATCTCGTCGCGGTCCTGGTCGCTCATCTGGTGCAGTCTGCCCGCTGGGGCCGGTGTGCCACACGGTTTTGCCCGGGAGAAGATGGACCCTGACGGGGATACCGGGGACCACAACGACTGACACGGCTGGGGGAGTGCGGGTGAAGAAGAAAACGTGGGGTGGGGGAGCGGTGATCGCCCTGGTCGGGTTTGGCGTGATCGGCGCGTTGAACCCACCCGACAAAAGCGCCACCGCGGCCAACACCAGCACACCCAGCTCGAGCAGCGCATCGAACGGCGCATCGAGCAGCGGGGCCACTACGGGTGCGGGCTCGACTCCGACGACACCGCCGGCGTCCTTTCCCAGTAGCTCGAGCAGTCTGAGGAGTTCGGCCGGGTCAACGGCGGGTAACCCGGGGCGGATCGTCGCGGTCAGCACCATGGCGGCGAGGGCACAGTTAGCGGGCTTGGTCGTGAAGGGAAGGGCCCCGAAGACGGGGTACAGCCGGGCCCAGTTCGGGCCGGCGTGGACCGATGACGTGAGCGTTGCCGGTGGTCATAACGGGTGCGATACCCGCAACGACATCCTGGGACGGGACCTGGCCGGGATTACCTACAAGGCGGGCACCCGGGGCTGCACCGTGCTGGCCGGGACACTGCACGACCCCTACACCGGGCACGTCATCAGCTTCACCCGCGGTCCGCGGACCTCGACCGCGGTACAAATCGATCACGTTGTCGCGCTTTCCAACGCGTGGCAGACCGGCGCGCAACAACTGGACGCCACCGGGCGGGAAAATTTGGCGAATGACCCGCGCAACCTGCTCGCGGTCGATGGGCCCAGCAACGAAGCCAAAAGCGATGGGGACGCCGCGACGTGGCTCCCACCGAACAAAACCTTCCGGTGCACCTACGTCGCGGATCAGATCGCGGTCAAAGCCGCCTACCACCTGTGGGTCACCCCACCAGAAAAAGCAGCAATGACCGCCGTGCTGGCCCACTGCACCAACCCACCCGGCCCCACCTCAAGCACTACCGGTACGACCAGGGCCCCCGCGCCGAGGCAGACCACCGGCACGACCCCAGCAGCGCCGGCCGTCTCGCCGGTGGTGCCAGCGCAACCAGCGGATGTGTACTACCCCAACTGCGCGGCCGCCCGCGCCGCCGGTGCCGCGCCCCTGCACCGGGGCCAACCCGGGTACCGGTCCGGTCTGGACCGCGACCACGACGGCATCGCCTGCGAATAGCCACCCATCGCTGCTGAGCGCGGGACTGTACGGATCCTCCTGTTGGTTCCGGCGGCCACCGCCTCAGGACGATCAGTAACGACAAATCGGTCCCCTATAACGTCACTGACCGTTCCGTTGCTGCTCACCCCCGCCGTTATCGTCGGTGATATGAGCTGGTTGGATCGAAGCGAAACAAACGCGGCCCAGTGCCGCCACCGGGGCCCGGGGAGGGGTTTTCCCGGTGCCCTACCAGCGTTGAGGCCATCCTGCCGGTGTTGCAGAAAATATCGGATGACGGGTTGGCGCCGATCAGTAAAGACCACCCGGGTTCTGTGTTCATCGTTGGGCGGGGAATGGTTCCCTTCACCGTCGATGAGACCGGGCACGTCATCGAGCTGAAGTAAGACCGCCACAGCCCCGGCAGCATGTGGGTCTGCGGCGGAACGCGGTCAGATCACCGGCAGAAAAATAGTCACACGGTGCCGGCTGACGTCTCAGAAGGGACACTCATCGCCCTCCCACTGCACGACGTCGACGTCCAGGGGGTGGGCGCGGCGGTGTTCGCGGTCGGGGCATGCCCGCACCGCGCCATCGGCGCCGCACCTGGTGTCGAGCACGGGGATCCATCCGTCGCAGTCGGGCCGGTCGCACTGCGGCTGGGGGGCAGCAGGGCCCGGATCGGTAAACGGGTCGCCGGGGTAGTCGTTGACTTCGTCCAGTTCTCGCAACATCGCCGCCAGCAGCGCCCATGGCCGCTGAACATCCCGGTTCCTGGTGGGGGACTGTTTGCCCTTCCGGGTCGCGACGTCGGCCAACGCAAACACCACGTCATCGGCCTCCCAGGGCGGCGAACACGCCACAAACCGTGTCAGAGCCGGTGCAATGCGCCGGGGGCTCTGCCCCGACAACCACGGCAGCTGCTGAGCTACTCCCAGCGCTAACCGGCGAGTCACCACCGGATCAACCCGCTTTCGTTGAGGCCGGCGCGGCGAAGCCGCGACCTTTGCCTGGCCGCTCGCGGCCGTTGTGCGCTTGAAGTGAGTTGTTTGAAGGTGAGGTGGGGGGCAAAGACGGGTACCACTGGTAGGGGTGTTTATCCACAACCTGCGAGGGACTGAACGGGGTGTGGTGAACGCGACCTCTGTGGATAACCCCCGCTGGCGTGAACCCCGACGACGAGCCGCTAGGCACTCGTCCACGTTCAGCATCCGCCCGGCCGCGATCACGACCTCCAGGCCGATCTGACGGGCAACCTGCTGACACAACTGGACCGTGCGGGTCGTGGTCTGTAGGACGCTGGCCAGCGTGGCCGGACGCACCACACACCGCCGGCCCGTACCCGCCACCGCGTACCCACTACGGACCGTTAAATAGCGCACCATCAACTCTGGCGAGACACGTCGATGCAGTGTTTCGGCGTGGAACGCCAACGCCACCGGCACCACCGTGCTCAGCCAATGCTCACGACTGACCCACACCGTCACCTGCGAATACGCGCCCTCAGGGGCAAAACTACGGTGACCACGCGACGCATTACACACACCACGGTCATCCTGATGCCACCGCGGCAAAACACCAGGCCTGGTGCGGCAGGACAACTCCACAAACGCCGCATCCACCGGTGCGCACACACGATGCGACGCCACCCGAACCGCACGCTCAGAACACGGGTCGGCAAAGTCTTGGCGAAAAAGGGCAGCATGATCTAAAGTGGGCAGCACGAAGCCACCTCTCTGGACGGAGCGGATTCGTAGCCAGCTAGTCACTGGCGCAGAACTTAAGAAGCTTCAAACGATGAGCCGCCGCTGCAAACGGCGGCTTTCGTCATGTCAGGGCACTGCCCCGATCTGGATCAGCCCGTTAGAGGGAGCTCCTCGCTGTCCTGGGCTTTGCGCACGGGACCCGCCGCGCGCCGCGTCACGGCGTCGGTAACTCCCAAAACTCGGCGTTCGAGCAGCGCCTGCACGCTGATGCCAAGAGCGTGAGCATCGGCATGTAGTTGCTCGCGTTGTTCGACGCTCACTCTAAAGAGGACTCCCTTTTGGCGATCGTGCGCAACGAGTTGGCTCATGCCGCGCAGTCAAGCAGGTGTTAGCCCTGCTAGCACCTGTAACCGCGGCGTGTCGTGAAAGCGATGATAATTCATCACCGTACTCGTTGATAGGGAAGGGCCGATGTTCTTGC
>CP144171.1 GCA_039636865.1 Dermatophilaceae bacterium Sec6.4 | reverse complement strand
CATCGCGTTAGCAGGGCCGCCCTTTCGCCGGCATCTCACGCGCGGCGAGCCCCCAGGGCGAGACCGCGACCCCACCAGCGGCGAGCCCCCAGGGCGAGACCGCGACCCCACCAGCGGCGAGCCCCCCAGGGCGAGACCGCGACCCCACCAGCGGCGAGCCCCCCAGGGCGAGACCGCGACCCCACCAGCGGCGAGCCCCCCAGGGCGAGACCGCGACCCCACCAGCGGCGAGCCCCCCAGGGCGAGACCGCGACCCCACCAGCGGCGAGCCCCCCAGGGCGAGACCGCGACCCCACCAGCGGCGAGCCCCCCAGGGCGAGACCGCGACCCCACCAGCGGCGAGCCCCCCAGGGCGAGACCGCGACCCCACCAGCGGCGAGCCCCCAGGGCGAGACCGCGACCCCACCAGCGGCGAGCCCCCAGGGCGAGACCGCGACCCCACCAGCGGCGAGCCCCCAGGGCGAGACCGCGACCCCACCAGCGGCGAGCCCCCAGGGCGAGACCGCGACCCCACCAGCGGCGAGCCCCCAGGGCGAGACCGCGACTATTTCTCTAACCATGTACATGGAAGTTTGGCGGTCCACTTAGTTGGAACTCCACTCGGTGTTAGAGGTACGACGATCAAACGAGTCCCACTTTTGGTGCAACTCGCACGCGCATCGCTAACTGTTTTTGACCATTCTGGTCCTTGGGTGTTGTAGCGGTCCCCCGTGGCATCGGCACCTATTGCTACGACGAGTAGAACAGCCGAGAGCAGCGCAACCGGACGATATTTGCCTTTCAATAACTCAGGATAAGAAAGAATTAATGCGGCGCCAATTAAGATAGAAGCCGGGACTGCGTAGCGTGAAGCTTGACCAACGCTGAACCAAGATGACAGTGGGATTTGCTTTAAATCCGCGAAGATAAGAGTCAGGGCGAGTAGATAGATTCCAGAAATAGCTAGCACTATGGGTATTAGACGTGGCTTAATGAAGAGCACTACTGCTGGCAATACGATAAGAATTAAGGCAATAGAAACGCCTGCAATACGGATAGCTACTTCCGCTCCATTTTGACCATACTGGGCTTCAATCGGACCGCGTACAACTAGCTGATGGATCGACTCGATTGGTTGGTTTAGATACATATCTGAAGCCGAGCGTGCGCTTGGCTTCAAAGCTAACCACTGACCAAGTGCCCCTAGGCCTCCCAAAATTGGAACAAACCGCGATTCTCTTTGGTTTTTTATTACAGCCCAAAGGAAAAGTGGAAAAAGGAGCAAAATTAGCGGGTCGGTAAGTGCGCATAATGCAAGCGTCAAGCCAGCTAAAACTACCCAGAATCGGCGGAATTGACCGATTAAAATTACTACTGCTCCTGCGTCGCAAAACCATCGAAGATTAGTTAAATTCCCCAGTACTTCCTGTTGCCCGACGGGTACAAAAAGAAACATTGAACCTGCCGCCAAAGACCATCGCCAATCAATACCTCGGGATCGAAAGGCAACGAAAGCAATGATGGTCAGCCAAGCACGCCAAAGGGCACACAAGAAACCTATAATAATCGGGAACCATCCAGGGGGGCCCGCGGCCCCTAATGCCGTTAACAATCTTGGCACAACATGCAAATAGCCGGTGTAATCCGTCGTAACTGAAGACCATCCATTAAGGGTCCATTCGGACAGGAATACTGTTCCATCTTCTTTGTGAACGTGGCCTAATTGCCAGCCATAAAGCCGTGGGGCGCAGAGAAATATAATCCCAACTAATGCTGTCGCTATTACTATCGTCCATGTAGTCACATTTGAATTGCGGCTTAATCGCTTCACGGGCGTGAGATTAGCATTTATGCCGCTTAAGTTCGGTCGTTGTGATCTAGGCCGGTAGTCAGCTGCGCAATGGCGGTCTGTGATGGGTGGACGTATTGCTGCAGGCTGGTCAGTGCGGCGTGTCGGGATTTGGCCATGAGGAGGGGGCCGCTGGTGCCGGTGTTGGCGAGGTGGGTCAAGGCAGAGTGGCGTAGTTGGTGCAGGGTCGCTCCGTTGGTGGCGTCGGTGAAGAGAGCGGCGGCCTGGCGGTAGGACAGCCGGGCGTGACCCGTGGCTGTGTCAAGGTCGATCACTGCGGGTAGCGCGGTGGTGCGGGGTGGCCGGCTGGATAGGAACACCGGCCCGCCGGTGCGCCCAGCGAGCAGTCGAGGTAGCAGGCGTGCGGTACCGGTGGCGTAGTGCAGGGTGTCGCGGTCGCCGCCTTTGCGGATGGTGTGGGCGGTGCGGTTACTCAGGTCCAGGTCGCCGACGTCTAGGCGCAGGACCTCGTTCGCGCGGGCGGCTGTTTCGTAGAGCATCCGCCACAAGGTCCGTTCCCGCAGCCCGTGCCGTGGGTTGGTGCACAGTCGCTCGATGACCTCCCGTGTCAGCGCCCGGTTGTGATCGTGGGTGATCTTTCGTGGCCGGGCCAGGCGAGCGAATCGGTACGGCACGGTGTCGGGGCACCATTCCCAGTCGGCGGCATGGTTCAACAGCCCGCGCAGGGCGCCGGTGGCGAGGTTGAACGTGGCCGGTGCCGCGTTGTCATAGGCGCCGACCAGCGCGGCCTGGTAGTCGTACGCGCTCAGATCACCCAGGCCCGCGCCCTCGGGTAACTGCGCGCCGATCCGACCCAACAGGATCGCGTAGGTGCGTTTAGTCGTTGGCGCGGTCGGGCGGCACAGGAACGCGGCCACGGCCGTCGCCCAACTGATCCCGCCGCCCGAGTCGGGCTCGAGGTCGCCGACGGGGCCGAGGGGGCGGTGCGGGGTCGTTGGGGGCATATTCCGCAGTTAATCAGGTGCTGGGAACTACATCAGCGGGCGACCAAACCGCGCCATTCCGGGGTCCGCGTCATCATGTACCGCAGTTACGGAACATTAACTGCGGAACCTCGGCCAGCGACGGATCGTCTGCAAGGCTCGTCATTAGGGGATTGCTGCACGGGAGTGGCTGGTCAGCGCGCGGTGCGATTGGTGCCCCACATTGCACTGATAAAGCTGTCGATTGTCGGCCTCACCCGCGGGACCTTAAATTCAACCTGGCCCTGGTAACTTTCGGGGGCCGCAATATACCTGCGGGCCTCGACACCCGTTCGCGCAACGCGACATCCTGCAATTTCGACCGCGCCGTAATGTACACCTCTGATACGCACTCTATCCAAGGACAAGTAGCCCCATGATTGATTCCCCGAGTACCACCATGGTTCCCTCTCGCCGCACCATCACCAGGGGCTTGGTGTGGAGCATGCCCGTCATCGCTATTGCCGGTGTACTGCCTACCGCCACCGCGTCCACGTCGGCCGTCCAGGTCGCCAACCACGGCGCAATCACGACCTTGAACAACGAGTGCGGCACCACCACGGTAGATGGCACAGCAACGTCGGGGGTTGCCCAATACGGTCTGCGCTGGAGCAACGTGAGCGCGGTGACTACGCCGATCACGGTGGGGTACTACTTCAACGCCACAGGCTTGACGTTCCCCTCCCAAGTGGTGGGCTGGTCCGCGCTGACCCAGACCACCACCTCCAAAACGGTCGACGGGCGGACCTACTACCTGTACACCTCAACCTATTCAGGCACCGTGACCATCATGAACGGAACCGCAGCGCTCACGTACAAATTCGGTCCTACGAACTGCGGGACGCCACCCACCTATTTCGAAGCGGTCAGCAGTTCGGTCGTCAACGGCCAAACCTTCACCACCGACTCCGGGATCCTGGCCATCTCCGCTCCCCATGCCGCTGCCGGTGCCAAGACCTCAGTCCGCACTACGAAAACCGCCCCCACAAAACTGGGCACCCCAGCGAAGGTGACGGCGCCAGCGAGCCAGTCCTACTGATCCCTGCCGGCCGGGCCAACGCATCAGCCCCCGCGGATAAGCCCGACCCAGTCGACGCCGTAACTGCCGCACAGGCATTGCTGGGCGACGGCCGCACCGAACCGACATCGTCCACGACGATGAGCGAAGCACTGCGGCAAATCCGCCGATCCGCCGATCCGCCGATCCGCCGATCAGCGGATCAAGGCCCAGACCACCAGTGATACCAACAGAGCATCTCCTGACCGGATCGCCCCTTCCGGTCTAGGGATCCATAGCGACATGGTTCCCGGGCCGGAACGGTCAAGGGCGGGCTTGCACCAGTGAAGTCATTGCTCTCGGCTGCGACGCGAACAACCGCATCACGGGTGACACCGCACTAGCGGTGCCACCCGTGATGCGGTTGGCAGGACTGGGCTTGGCCCTACGACTGCGTGATCAGATCAGTACGTACCCACCCCAGCGGAGGAGAAACCAAAGTAGACCGACTGGACGTTGAGGTACTTGTTGTGGGTCGGGTTCGGGGCCGGCTGCTTGACCACCACGCCGTTCTTCTGCTGGCGCATGCCGTTGTAGGAGTCAACGAAGCTGTAGGTACCGGGCAGCATCTCGGCCTGCACCTGGTTGTGGTTGTTAACGTTCACCCCAGTGATCGGGTGGTACGCCTGGTCTAGGCCGAAGTAGGACGCATCCGCTTGGACGGACGTAGAGCCGCTCGTGATCGCACTGTCGGACGCCACTACGTTCACCAACTCGGTTTGGAAGCCCACGCTCTGGTAGCGGTTTGCCCCGTTGTTCGAGTTCGGCTGGGCGACCGTCACGCCGTTCATCTGCTGGCGGGTGCCGTTATAGGTCGCGGCGAAGCTATATGCGCCTGGCAGCATGTCGGCTTGCCCACCCGTCATCGTGTGCCACCCGTTCGCGTAGTAGGACGCGGTATCGGCGGTCAGGGGGAAGCCGCTGTGATCCTGCAACGCCAGGTTTACCGACGCAGCCTGAAAGTAGACCGTCTTCGCGCTGGACCCGATCGTCACGCCGTTAACCTGCTGACGGGTGCCGTTGTATGTGGCCACGAAACTGTACGTGCCAGGGGGCAACGAGGCCTGAACAATATTGTGATTGTTGGCATTTTTGGTGGTGATGGGGTAGGCCGTGCCACCGTAGGAGATCGCCGTCGCCGACCCGTTGTCCGGGATATCTAAGACGCTGTTCGGGCCGGGCGCACCCTGAATCTCCACGTTCACGGTCGTGGTGGTGGGCGTTGGGTCCGCGTTCGCGATGGCGGTCCCGGAAATGAGTGGAAGTACTAGGGCTGTCGCGCCGAGGGTTACCCCTGCGCTCTTGGTCCATTTGGACATCTTTGTATCTCTATTCTCTCGGAGGTCCGCACAATCACGCGATGTGTGGTGACCCGAGGTTGAAATCGTTGTGAGCGCTGCTCGCCAGCCGGCGGGACGCTAGCCTGCGCGCGATCTTCGCAGACGTAACACGGGCTGTCTAGTATCAATATTTGAGCAGCGCCATGCGGCCGACACCAGGGTCAGTGATACGCCTTCTGTCGCATTGAGGGCGGCGCGCCGTGAATGGTTTCGCGTTTTGTTTTGGGGTGATGAGGCATGGCCAATCATCCTGTTCCCCGCGTGGGGTTCACACGTGTTGGCGAGTCGTGAAAGAACTGGGCCCGTTGACCAGAATTTTCCCCGGTGCGGGCCGGACTCGGACGGCGAACCAGGGGTTGTGGCTCACAGCTGATTGGTGTGGTGACTGCGGTGATCGCAGACAAGATGGGAGTCTCACGCCCAACAAAGTTCTGGCACAACGGATCCAACACCAGAGACTCAGACCTGGAGGGGCAACCAAGACCGGGTACACCACGGTGCTACCACTCGGCCCGTGTGGGGCACTGAAACCGACAGTGCCCTAAGCCTTACTCGGTGAAAACCCCGCTCAACGGGTGCCGAGCAGCACCACCGCTGACTCAACGCACGATCCTGCAGCGTTGCTACCCGCGTCCCGGATTAGAACGGGGACCCTTACAAATCCCACCCATCCCTCTCGGACACGGCGTGAGCTTGGGTCGCGCGACGGTGAGCTACCTCGGGGCAGGGGCGGGCCGCGGTGACGCTGCCTGCGTTGTCGTGGGTGGTGATCCACCCGTCGCACTCGGGCCGCTCACACACCGACACCGACGCTGGTGCAGCTGGTAGGAAAGCGGGCCCGGGGTAATCGCCCTGTTCGTCCAGGCCAGCCAGCATCGCCGCGAACAGCACCGCCGGTCGGGTGGTCACTGCTCGATTGGCCAGGGGGGAACGTTGCCCGGTGCGTACCGCAGCATCAACCAACGCGCCCAACAAATCCTGCGCGGTCCACGACGGGGAACACGTCACGAACCGTGTCAGGGCCGGGGCAAGGCGCCGGGGGCTCTCACCGGCCAACCACGGCAGCTGTGCTGTGACCTGCAGCGCCAGATTCCGGGCCACCGCAGGGTTACCCCGTTTTTGTTGAGGCCGGCGCGGCGAAGCCGCGGCCTTTTCTTGGCCGCTCGCGGCCGTCTTTCGCTTGAAGGAAGTGTTCTCACAGTCTTGGCGGTCTGGGGAATGGTTACCTCTGGTAGGGGTATCTATCCACAAGGCAACAGGGATAGCCCGGGGCGTAGTGAACGCAACTTCTGTGGATAACCCCCGCTGACGCGAACCCCGCCGACGGGCCGCGAGGCACTCCTCCAAGGTGAGCATCCGCCCCGCCTGGATCACCACCTCCAGGCCAATCCGCCGCGCCAGACGCTGACACACCTTCACCGTGTTCACACTCACCCCCAACACCGAAGCGACCGTGTCCGGGCGCACAATCGCCCGCCGACCCGTCCCCGCCAACGCATACCCAGACCGCACAGCCAAATACCGGCGCATCAACCCAGGCGACACTCGACCCCGCAACTCTTCAGCACCGAACGCCAACGCCACCGGCACCACCACGCCCAACCAATGCTCACGACTCACCCACACCGCAACAGCTGAATACGCACCCGCAGGGGCGTATGTGTGATGCCCCCGGGTCGCGTTACGAGGGCCACGGTCGTCTTGATGCCACCTCGGCAACACACCAGGGCGCGCACGACACACCAACTCCACATACGCGGAATCACGTGGCGCGCACCGGCGGTGCGTCAGGACACGCTGATGCATCTGGTCAGGGTCTTGGCCCAGACGGGCAGGATGATCTAAAGTGGGTAGCACGAAGCCACCTCTCAGGCGAGAAACGAATTCGTAGCCGGCTGCTAACCGGCGCAGAACTTAAATTGCTAGACGACAGGCCGCCGCGGAAACGGCGGCCTTTGTCGTGTCAGGGCACTGCCCCGCAACGTCATCCGGTCAGGGGGAGCTCCTGCTGGGGTCTGGGGCCACTGGAGCGTTTGCTGGCTAGTGGCTGACCAAAAGCAACGGCTTCGAGATAAATCTGCACAGACACACCATGAGAAGCAGCGATGGCACGCAGCTCTTCTCGCCGCGCCACCGATGTGCGGAAGATGATGTTCGCCCGGCGGTCTTCTGACCGATCAGCATTGCTCTTCGCCATGGCATAAGCCTTCCATGTACCCACCGCTTCTAGGGGGTATTCCGGTTCTCCGGGCGTGTCCTAGACCTTCCGCATCGTGCTGCGGAATGCCACCAGTACACCCGTCGACGGCTGTCACTCGTAGTGGGACCACATTCGCAGCACGTGCACTGTGCGCTGATAGGGCAACACCTCGTAGACGAGTCGGTGCTGGATGTTGATCCGACGCGAGTAGCACCCCGCCAGGTTGCCCACGAGCTTTTCGTACCGCGGTGGCATCGCAAACGGATCCTCGGTCAGCACGTCGAGTAGCTTCATGGCTCGCGGCTTCAGACCTGAAGAGGCCAACTTCTTGGCGTCTTTTTGCGCCTGGCGTGAGTAGACCAGCGTCCAGCCACTCACCAGTCAAGGTCGCGAGAACCGGCCTCGACACCCTCAGCGCGAGCCTGATGGATCGACTCGACCATTCCCGGCACCGACTCCAAGAACAAGGTCTCCTGGATCGCCTGCCAGTCAGCCTCGCTGACCAACACCGCATTGCCCCGTTGCCCTGTAATCGTCAGGGGCTGAGACTCGGCGTTCACCTGGTCAATCAACCGATACAAATTCGCCCGCGCCGACGTCGCACTTATAGCAGTCACAGTCAGTACCTCCACGGCAAAGCGTACGCCATAACGTACAAGCTATGAGGAGGGCACAGATCTTCCTTAACCAGTCAAAATTTCAGCGCAAACCGCGTGGCTAATCTGGTGAAACCCCCTTGGTGCCGCCACGCTGAGACCCTATGGAACCCACGTCTGGTACCACCGACACCCCTGCCGACTTAGGTCTCAAAGAAGCGTCACGAGTTACCGGTGTCAGCCTATCCACGCTACGTCGTCGTCGTGATGATCTTCGGAATGCTGGGGCAACACAGCACGCGGACGGTACGTGGTCCATTCCGATTCATACCCTCATCACGCTTGGGATGCTCGACAGGGTGGGTCCCAGCGCGCCGGTGTCATTGACACCCACCGAGAGACCCTCTGATGCCCCTACGTGGGACCAGGTGGCATCCCTGCGAGATCAGTTGATGGACGCGCAGCAGAGAGCGGCTGTCGCGGAAGCAGTCGCACACGAGCGTGGCAACGCGTTGGAGGATGTGCGCCGCGCGATGCGAATGCTTGAGACCCGCACCGTGACACCCGCAGAGACCCCTAAAGAATCCAGCAATATCAAGGAAAATCTCACGTTGGTACCCACCAACACAGAATCAGAGCCACCCCCTGAGACCCTCGCAGAGCGGCCCTTGCGAGCATGGTGGCGTAACCGCAAACGCTGAAGCGTGAGGGCGACAGATGTGAACGGGGTTACCGGCCGTAGTCGTTTCCTCGGTTGCTGTCTTGTCCGAGTGTGGGTGGTTGGTAGGGGCGCGCGGCCGTGGTGCTGGTGCCTCGTCCGCGGCCGGGGCTGATGCGTGCCATGTGGGCGGCGTGAGCTTGTTGCTCGAGTTGGGCGTTGCTGTGGCGGGCGAGGGCCACGATCTGGTCCAGGTCCCCATCGTCGGCGTGGTTGGGGCCGGCCCAGGAGGTGATCGTGGCGATCGCGTCCTGGTCGCCTTTCTCGGCGGCGCGGATGGTGTCTTCGCGCTTCATCGCGGTGATGCGTTTCTCCTGGCCGGGGAACGCTGCTGAGGATGTTTCCAATGCTCGACCAGCCTCCACGGGGATATCGCTCCACGCGGTCGGTCGCGCGTCTTTCCACGCCTGCTCTGCGGCGTCCTTCATCGCCTGGTCGGCCTGTTCGATCCGCTGGGCGGTCGCGGTGCCCCGTTGCTGCCACCACGCGTCGAGGTACTGGGTGACCTGCCCTAACCGGGCCTGGTGGTTGACCAGTTGCCATCCCTGCCCTAGGGCGGCGACCTGCCCGCGCCATTCCTGCTCCTGGGCGACCTGCACGGCGGGGGAGGCCCACTGCTTGGGTTTCCCGAACAACGTCGTGCCCGGGGAAGGGACCGGGGGCAACGCCGCCCTTGGTGCTTCCAAGATCGGACCCAACCGTGACCATGACAGCTGCTTATCCAGCTGGGATGCTTTGAACCAGATCAACGCCCCGTCCCGGTCCCGCCCACCCTCAAGAGTGGGACTAGCGAAGCTGTACCCACTGACCCGCCCCGTACTGGCCACATTCGCCTGGGCCGCGATTCCCTGCTCACTCAACGCTTCCTCGAACGCAGCTCGCCCATACCCGGCCGTTTCCGCCATGGCGGTGGCCACCTGCGCGGCTAACCGGACCCGGACCGGGGACTGCCCGGTCGCCTCGGCGTATTTCCATTCCCCCTGCTTCAACTGATGATCCACGATTCGCTTACTCGCGTCCGTAGATTGCAACGGCGCCTCCGACAAACCATGAGCTTGTTCAATCACTCGCCGTGCTTGTTGCGCGGCCCACCGGTCTTTACGCCCGGTCCACACCACCTGGGCCGGGTCCTCACTGACCCGGGACAGCACCACGTGAATATGATCCGGCCCGTGTTTCACCGCGACCCACGGATAATTTTGGTAGCCCATCTGCTCCGCGAATTCCTGCGCAACATCACCCCACTCACCCGCCCCCATCACCCGGTCATCCGCGTGCGCCCGAATTGAGCACTGCCAAATAGGGCGCTCAATATCGGGTCGGTGTTGGTGAGCTGCGCGTAACTGACCCGCCCAATACGCCGGTGCCCGGTCCCCGTTCGCGCCAATATTCGACGCGACCACTTCCCCACCCCGGGTCACCCCATCCTCCAAAACGTGTTCATTGTTCCGCCCCGGGCCGTGTAAATACGCACCCAAATCACCCACCCGCCGGCCCCGAGTGATCTTCGTAATCACAGTGCCTCCCGCAATGCGCGGATCTCGACCTGGGCGCGGTCTACCGCGTCAACTAAATCCTGAGCCACCACCGAATCACCGGTGCGCATATGCGCCAACCGAACCGCCTGATTGAGATTGTTACCAATACGCGCCAACGCCGCTAACTCCACCCCCGGACGCGCCGGCCCCCTCGGCGCCTTAACTATTCCCCCGTCATCACCCTCGGCCACCACGGCATTGATCGTTTCCCGCACCCACCGCCCCACCTCCCGACGACCACCATTCACGGCCGCTTCCTGCCACGCCACCAACTCCGCAGGAAACAATCGCACCGCCACCACCCGATCCCGCTTCTCCGCAACGCTCGCGCTCTTGGCCAACTCAGCACGCGCAGCCTCCCCAGCAGCAACCCACCGATCCACACCCACCAATCCCGACAACTCCGCACCACCCGACTCAGACACCACCACAAACACCTCCCAGATCCGGCACACCTCTTGCACCCTCGGCCCAACCACCCACACACCCCACGCCACAAGCGGCACAGGGTGCCCGGAACGGGCCAACCCACCACCAGGCGCCCAGGCCCGGAACGGGACCGCCGGCGGGCGGCCCCGACAGTGAGCGAAGCGAACAAGGGCGAGGCGATCAGAGGGACACGAAGCGAAGCGCAGAGTAACTCTGATCATACCTCG